>JAFZNF010000148.1 GCA_017553025.1 Clostridia bacterium
ATGATAAATTATCAAAAAAGAGGCGGGGAAGTCTATGTTTAGCGTAAAGGAAGTTATTATTACAGAGGGACTTTATGATAAAATAAAGCTTTCGGGATTTATTGAAAGTCCTGTATTTATTACAGAGGGTTTTAAAATATTTAATGATAAGGATATGCAAAAGGCGGTACGCACCTTTTCAGAAAAAACGGGAATTGTAATTTTAACCGACTCCGATTCGGCAGGTCTTAAAATCCGCGCATTTATAAAACAGCTCGCAAAGGACGGAACTGTTTTTGATGCATATGTACCTGAAATTTACGGAAAGGAAAGACGGAAATCCGTAGGGGGAAAAGAGGGGATTTTAGGTGTCGAGGGTATATCGGAGCATATTATTATGGAGGCGCTTAAAAAAAGCGGAGCGAAAGTTTGCGGAGTCCGAAAAGAAAAAAGGGCAAAAACACCTGTTTTGAAATCGGATTTTTATGCGCTCGGCTTATCGGGACGTGAAAACAGCCATAAACTCAGGACTGCACTTTTAAAGGAGCTTAGCCTGCCGTCAAAGATGTCCTCAAATATGCTTATTTCAGTTATAGACAGGCTTTTGACCAAGGAGGAGCTTTGTGCCTTGGTTGACAAAATAAAAAAAATATGACATAATATGTGCGTAAATGAAAATTTCTGAAAAAGAGAGTTGCTTATGGATAAAAAGACGTCAAGGACTTGGCGCTGGATAGTAAAAAACGGCAAAAAGTCCTTTCCGATAATCGTACTACTGAGCCTTGTAAGTATGGCGCTGTCTTTGATACAGGTGCGCTTTGCGACAGCGTCAAAGGACGTTATGGATATTGCGACAAAGCAGGCGGACGGCGTGCGTTTCACAGCATTTTCAGTGCTTGTTGCACTGCTTGTTGTAAGGCTTATAATGCAGATAATTGCAAATTACTTAAATGTGCACGCTTGCTCACGCTTTGAAATTTCGCTTAAAAGACATATATTCAGTATCCTTTTGAAAAAGGACTATCTGTCAGTTTCAAAATTCCATTCGGGCGAGCTTATGAACCGTATTGACAGCGACGTGGCAGTTATTGTAAACGGAATTATTGATATTGTGCCGTATGCAGTTATGTTCCTGACAAGCATAATAGGCGCATTTTTCGTTCTTTATCGGATTGACGGAACACTTGCGCTTATTATCCTTTGTGTAGGTCCTTTAGTGGGAGTCGGCGCGCGGATTTATTCGGCAAAGTACAAAAAAATGCATAAGCTCTGTCAGGAGTATGACGGCAGAACAAAATCGTTTATGCTTGAAATCCTGCAAAATCTTTTGGTTGTAAAGTCCTTCGGCTGTGAAGATAAGATGCTTGATAAAAGCGAGGCGCTTCAAACAAAAAGTTATAAACTCCGCATAAAAAGAGTTACCGTTTCGGTTTTTGCGCAGATAGGAATGTTTTTAATTTTTAATGCGGGATACTATTTTGCGATGGCATATGCCGCATATAAGCTGTCAATCGGCGAACTTACATACGGTGATGTTACCGCAATTTTGGCACTTGTTTCGCAGATACAGTCGCCGTTTAAGAGTATATCAAGCCTTATCCCCAAAGCGTTTGCCGTTGCGGCATCAGTTGAAAGACTGTTAGAACTTGAAGATATAGCCGAGGAGTCTTCGGGCGTAAATGAAATTCCAAAAGATTTCTATGACAAAATGGACAGTATTGTTTTTGATAATGTTACCTTTTCCTACAGCGATGACGCTGTTGTTTCGGGGATAAATATAAATGTAAAAAAAGGCGAATGTGCGGTAATAGCAGGTGAATCAGGGGCAGGAAAGAGTACGGCAATAAAGCTTCTTTTGGGGATTATGTCACCGCAAAAGGGAAAAATTTACTTGGAATATGACGGCAAGGCTTTGCCTGTCGGAAGGGATACCAGAAGTCTTTTTGCTTATGTTCCGCAAGGCAATCTGATTTTGTCGGGTACTATCCGTGAAAATATCGCGTTTGCAAGGGAAGATGCAACTGACGAAGAGATTGTAAACGCCGCGAAAGTGGCACAAATCTGGGATTTTATAAAAACGCTTGATAAGGGGCTTGATACAGAGCTTGGAGAAAAGGGTCTCGGACTTTCCGAGGGACAAATTCAGCGTATTTCAATAGCGCGCGCAATACTGCACGACGCACCTATTTTGCTTTTGGACGAGTCAACCTCGGCACTCGACTCTCAAACTGAAAAAAATCTGCTTTCGGCAATTCGGGAAATGACCGATAAAACCTGCATAATTGTAAGCCATAAACAGGCGGCATTTGATATATGCGACAAGGTAATTTATATAGAGACAAAGAGCAAGAACTAAAAAAACCGCTTTATAAAAGCGGTTTTTTTGTGTAGAAATTATGAGCGGTAGACATCATCTGTGTCCAGAGTCTGTATTCCTGCTTTTTCCAAAGCCTCCTCCGCCGTTTTTGCATCGGAAACCTTTACCACCATAACTGCCTTGTCCGCAGTCTTGCCTACAAATGCATACATATAGTCAACATTTATCCCGTTTTTCAGGAAAACGTCAAGGATTTTGGAAAGTCCGCCGGGCGTATCGTCCATAGAAACTGCCAAAACCTTTGTGATTTTTACTATAACGCCAATTCCTTTTAAAACCTCAGCGGCATACTCGGGATTGTCTACAATAACTCTTAAAATCCCGTATTCCGAGGTGTCGGCAAGCGACAGCGCACTCATATTTATGTCATTTTTGCCGAGAGCCTCAATAACTGCGGCAAGCCTGCCCGGTTTATTTTCCACAAAAACGGAAAGCTGTTTAATTAACATAATATTTCCCTCCTATTTAAGGTTTCTGTTGTCGATTACTCTTTTTGCCTTGCCCTCGCTGCGTGTTATTGATTTGGGATTTACCAAATGAACTTTTGCGCCTATGCCCAAAACTTCGCGGATTTTTGCTGTTATGTTCTTTTCAAGAGATTCAACCGAACGTACATCGTCTGCAAATAGGTTTTCGCTCATTTCAACATTTATGTCAAAGGTGTCATTATTATTCACGCGGTCAACTATTATCTGGTAATTAGGTGTTATTCCCTCGCCGATTTTCAAAAGTACCTCTTCAATTTGGCTTGGGAAAACGTTTACACCGCGGATAATTAACATATCGTCACTTCGTCCGCAGGGTTTTTTCATACGTATATGCGTTCTTCCGCACTTGCAAGGCTCGGGAATAAGTGTGCAGATATCGTGTGTGCGGTAACGGATAAGAGGAAATCCCTCTTTTGTAATTGTTGTGAACACAAGTTCACCCTGCTCGCCGTACGGCAGCTGCTCACCCGTATCAGGGTCAACTATTTCAGGGATAAACATATCCTCCCATACGTGCATACCTGACTGTTCCTCACATTCGCAGGCAACGCCGGGTCCCATTATTTCGGAAAGTCCGTAAATATCGTATGCTTTTATGCGCAGTTTTTTCTCAATTGCACACCGCATATCCTCTGTCCATGGCTCGGCACCGAAGATGCCAGCTTTTAAACTTAACTTATCGGTAAGTCCTGCCTCTTCTATTGCCTCGCCCAAGTACATAGCGTATGAGGGAGTACAGCAAAGAGCGGTTGAACCGAAGTCAATCATAGTCTGAATTTGGTTGTGCGTATTCCCTGAAGAGGTAGGGATTGTGGCAGCGCCTATGGTTTCTGCACCGCCGTGTGCTCCGAGACCGCCAGTAAACAGTCCGTATCCGTAGGATACCTGAATAAAATCGTCTTTTCCAAGACCTATTGCCGTCATCATTCTTGCAACGCAGGTATTCCAGGAGTCAAGGTCTTTTTTAGTATATCCTACAACAATCTTTTTACCCGTCGTACCGCTTGATGCGTGGATACGCACAATTTCATTCATAGGAACGGCGAAAAGACCGTAAGGGTAGTAATCCCGGAGGTCCTGCTTGTAGGAAAACGGCAGTTTTGAAAGGTCATCAACCGATTTTATATCAGAGGGTTTAAGCCCCTTTTCGTCCATTCTCTTGCGGAAAAGTCCGACTTTTTCGTACATTCTGTTAACCTGCCAGATGAGACGCTCGCTCTGGAGCTTTTTTATCTCTTCGCGGGGCATCGTTTCAATTTCTTTTTGCCACATCATATAAATCACTTCCTAAAAATTATATCCAAGCTCAAAGGCTTTAAGATTTACATCTAAAAACTTCGGCGGAACTGTAGTCTTAATGGTCTCAAGCCATTTTTCGTACGGAATATCGGTGCTTTTTGCCATAACGCCTATCAAAACGACGTTCACTGCCTTAAAATTACCCGCTTTTTGCGCAAGTTTTAGAGCATCTACAAAGGTTACGCCGGCTTTTTCAGAGAGTATTTTTTCTATATTATCGGGATATTCCATAGCACCTGTTATAACGGGCATAGGGTCAATCTTTTGTGTATTCACGATAATTTTGCCGCCCTTTTTAAGATAGGGAAGAGCACGGTATGCTTCAAGCATTTCAAATGCTAAAATTATATCCGCCTCGCCCTTTCCTATTATGGGCGAAAACACCTTATCTCCGTACTTTACATAGGTCACGACGCTTCCGCCCCTTTGGCTCATTCCGTGAACCTCCGAAACTTTAACGTCAAATCCCTCATTTATTACCGTATTACCGAGAATACGGCTTGCAAGCAGCGTTCCCTGACCGCCTACACCGACTATCATTACTTTTTTATTCATAATCAGTCCTCCTTAACTATGGCGTCAAACGGGCAGACATTTACGCACAGTCCGCAGCCGTTGCACTGGGTCAAATCTATCTTGACGCTGCCGTCTTTATCCTCGGAAATTGCGGGACAGCCGAGTTTCATACACATTTTACACTTTTTGCACTTATCGGAAATCACACAATGCCCCGTATATTTAACTCTTTTTAAGAGTGCGCAGGGGCGCTGTGCTATTATAACCGACGGCTCATCACGCTCGGTTTCCTCTTTTACAACCTTTTCAAAGTTTTTAAGGTCAAACGGGTCTGCAACAACCACGTGCTCAACACCAACCGATTTGCATAGTGCCAAAAGGTCAACCTGTTTCGTTTCTTCTCCGCGTATAGTGTAGCCTGTTGTCGGATTATCCTGATGTCCCGTCATACCCGTGATGGAATTATCAAGAATGATTACCGTGTTTGCACCTTTATTATATACAATATCTATAAGACCCGTAATACCCGAATGAATAAATGTGGAATCGCCGATAACCGAAACAAGTTTTTTGTTAAATTCCGCCCCGCGTGCTTTTGCCATACCGTGTGCGGCAGAAACCGATGCGCCCATACATATTGTAGTATCAACGCTTGAAAGCGGTGCTGCGGCGCCTAAGGTGTAACAGCCGATATCGCCCGATACAACAAGTCCGAGCTTTTTCAAAACGTAAAACGTTCCTCTGTGCGGACAGCCGGGGCATAAAACGGGAGGACGCATAGGTATAGCTTCTGTAATTTCAGTAAATTCAGGTGCTGGCTCGCCCAAGACTGCTGTTTTTATCATAGCGGGGGTGTATTCGCCAAGCATAGTAAAAGCGTCTTTTCCTACGACATCAACGCCCAAAGCCTTGCAATGCTCCTCAATAAACGGGTCAAGCTCTTCTATTACGTATAGTTTATCCACAGTTTTTGCAAAATCCAATATCAATTTTTCGGGAAGAGGGTAGACCATACCGAGTTTTAAATAATTTACTTTATCGCCTAACGCTTCTTTTGCATACATATAGGAAATGCCGGCTGTTATTACACCGATTTTCGAGCCGTTATCCTCTATTTTATTAAACTCACAGTTTTCGGCAAACAGGGCAAGTTTTTTCGCACGCTCTTCAACGGCAATGTGGCGCTTAATAGCCATTGCGGGCATCATAACATATTTCGGCACATTTTTTTCATACGGCTTTAACTCAACATTTTCCCTTTCGCCTATCTCAACAAGACTTTGCGAGTGAGAAACGCGCGTTGAAAGACGCAGGAAAAACGGTGTGTCAAATTCCTCGGAAAGTTCAAATGCACGGCGCGTAAATTCTTTGCACTCGGCAGAATCGGACGGCTCAAGCATAGCCGTTTTTGACGCTTTTGCATAGTGGCGCGAATCCTGTTCATTTTGTGATGAGTGCATACCGGGGTCATCAGCAACACAGAACAAAAGTCCGCCGTTTACGCCTGTATAAGCTGCTGTAAAAACAGGGTCAGCCATTACGTTAAGTCCCACGTGTTTCATACAAGACATAGCGCGAGCGCCGCCTATCGATGCGCCTATCGCCACTTCTGCCGCCACCTTTTCATTTGGCGACCATTCGGCATATATTTCATCATATTTTACAATGTTTTCGGTTATTTCGGTACTCGGAGTGCCGGGGTATGAGGCAACAACCTTGACTCCTGCCTCATACGCTCCCCTGCTGACGGCGGCATTTCCCAAAAGCAGTTTTTTCATATCAATTCTCCTCACTTTTCTATTTCGTTTTCGTGTGCAACAACCGATTTTGCGCCGTACATTTCGCGGAGTTTCGGTTTTTCAATCTTGCCTGTCGGATTTCGCGGCACATCTGCAAAAATCACCTTTTTAGGACGCTTGTACCTCGGCAAATCAAGGCAGAAATCGTCAAATTCCTGCTGCGTCATAGTTTCGTCCGGTTTTAATTCAACTATAGCTGCGGCAATTTCGCCAAGACGGCTGTCGGGAATTCCGATAACGGCAACATCTTTTATCTTGTTGTTTTTGCGAAGGAAATCCTCTATCTGCACAGGGTAAAGATTTTCTCCGCCTGTTATGATAACGTCCTTTTTTCGGTCAACCAAGAAGATAAATCCGTCCTCGTCCTCCATTGCCATATCGCCCGTAAAGAGCCAGCCGTCTTTAAGGACTTCGGCGGTTGCTTTTTCATCTTTATAGTAGCAGGTCATAACGCCCGGACCTTTTACCGCAAGTTCTCCGACCTCGCCCTGCTTTACGGTATTTCTGTTTTCGTCAACAATTTTCACTTCCCAGCCGTAGCCTGCTTTTCCGATAGCGCCGACCTTGTGTATGTTTTCGACACCTAAGTGGACACAGCCCGGTCCAATAGACTCAGACAAACCGTAATTTGTGTCATACTGATGATTTGGGAAATGCTCCTTCCACCTGCTAATAAGACTTGGCGGAACGGGCTGGGCGCCTATATGCATAAGCCTCCACTGGGATAGCTCATAGTCATCTATATTGACATCGCCTCTGTCGATTGCATCTAAAATATCCTGTGCCCACGGAACCAAAAGCCAAACAATAGTACAATGTTCGTCAGATACGGCTTTTAAAATCCATTGCGGTTTTATTCCTTTTAATAAAACGGCTCTTCCGCCGACCAAAAA
>JAFZNF010000149.1 GCA_017553025.1 Clostridia bacterium
CCGTGCTTAGGACCCTTAAGCGAGCCTAAGGACGCTGCAACGGAGGAATAGGTATCCGTTCCCGAAGATGAAACAACGTGCGTTGTAAAGGTTGAGTTATTTCCTCCGCCGTGTTCTGCGTGCAGTACAAGGCATAAATCCAAAAGTTTCGCCTCAAGGTCTGTAAACTTGCTGTCCGGCCTTAGCATATATAAAATTGCCTCTGCTGTTGAAAGTGTTTCGGGCGGTGTATGAATGAAAAAGCTCTTTCCCTTTTGGTAATGATTATACGCCTGATACCCGTAAACCGATAAAAGCGGAAACAGTGCAATAAGCTGCATACTCTGCCTTAACACATTTTTCACATCGGTACTGTCAGCATATTTATCATAAGAATAAAGAGTAAGCACACTCCTTGCAAGAGTATTCATCATATCACCTGACGGGGCTTTCATAATAATATCCCTTACGAAACTTGTCGGAAGCAGACGGTATACACCCAAATCGTGCTTAAACTCGTCCAGGTCGGCTTTTGCAGGCTGTTCTCCGAAAAGCAGCAAATACGTTGTTTCTTCAAAACCAAACCTGCTTTCTTCCCAAAATCCCTTGACAATCTCTTCAATATCCACACCGCGGTAATAAAGTTTACCCTTGCAGGGTATCATTTCGCCGTCGTCAATGGTGTAGGATTTTACCTCGCCAATCTCAGTAAGTCCCGTCAAAACACCTGTGCCGTTTTTATTTCTCAAACCCTTTTTTACATCATATTTATCATAAAACGAGGCGTCTATATATCCATTTTTCAGGCATTTTCCCGCTAATTTCTCTATGCTCGGCGTTAATTCCGTAAATCTATTCATAAACTTATGCTCCCTTCTTTATCGCAAATGCCATACTGAGTATTAAAATATGCAGATTTACGTACCTTTTCAGCATCTGATATGCATTTTGCATCTCATTTATGGCATTTATTATCCTCTTTTCGTCTATTCTTTGAGATATATTTATCAATTTGTCTTTGTAATCTATGTTCACAATATATTTTTCACCGTCATTTTGTATAAGCATTATATCCCGCAAAAAACCAATCCATAGGTTTAAAATCGTTTCGGCGTCATCTTTATTGAGTTCGGCAAATTCCGCCGCGTCATAGCTTTGCGCTATATCTCCCGATAGGATTTTAGGCAAAATGTCTATAGCACCGCGCCTAAGCGGCATAAATCCCTCATCTTTTGCGAGTTTCTTCGCCTTTTCGATATTCCCCCCTGAAAAGTGCGCAAGAAAATCGGCATTCTTTATGTTGGGATAGTTGTTTTTTAATATATCCTTTATTTTATTTCTTGATACGGGCGGGAATTTTATTATTTCGCACCTTGAGCGTACCGTCGGCAAAAGAGATTCCATATTTTCTGCAAGTATGACAAAAACGGCATATTCGGGCGGCTCCTCCAAAAGTTTCAAAAAGGCATTCTGCGCCTGTTCGTTCATCTCGTTGCCATAGGCTATAATATAGACTTTTTTTGAATTTTCATACGGCTTTTTAGCCGAGTCCTTTAAAAGCTCCCTCACCTGTTCAACAACTATATTTTTTTTATCTTCCTGCGGAGCAATTACGCTTATATCAGGGTGATTTCCCGCTTTTGCAAGAATACAGGAGGTACAGGTTCCGCAAGGCGCCACTTTCTTTTTACCGCAAACTAAGGCATTTGCAAAAAGCTTTGCCGCGCTTAAACTTCCGCCTCCGCGCTCGCCTTCAAAAATATACGCGTGCTGCGAAATGCCTTTTCGGATATTCTTTATTAACTTGTCCAAAATATCCTCGTGCAGGATTTCATAACCGTACATTTTATACCTCTTTTGTCAAATTTTGAAAGTTTTTGTGGTCTTCGTTTCATTTTTTGCGTATAAATTGCCTTTATTTTAACATTTTTTGTATTAAAATGCAATATTTATACAGCATAAATTTCAAAATTTGTTTACAAAATATTTGTTTTGGTTTCCTTTTTTACTGTATATATTAAACAAATTCATATTCTATATAGCAGTTTTGCGTTACGGAAGGTAACTTCCTCCACCTCATCTTTGGTTATACCCTTAATTTCTGCAAGTTTTTCCGCTACATAATGTATTAAAAGAGAACTATTTCTCTCGCCTCGGTGCGGTTCGGGCGCAAGATATGGGCAATCAGTTTCAATCACAATCCGCTCAAGCGGGACTTCCGCAGCCGCCCTTTGCACCTTTTTGGCATTTTTAAAGGTAACCGTTCCGCCAAATCCGAAATACATTCCCAGCGCGAAAATATCCTTTGCCATTTCGCCGCTTCCCGAATAGCAGTGCATAACTCCGCCTATCCTTTTAATATCGTGCTTTTTCAATATATCGATACAGTCGCTGTGCGCCTCACGGTCGTGTATTATAACGGGGAGATTTACCTCCTCTGCAAGGGTCAGCTGTCTGTCAAACCAGTATTTCTGCACGTCTTTGGGTACATCATCATAATGATAATCAAGTCCGATTTCGCCTATGGCGCAAACCTTATTATGCCCCGAAAATTTCTTTAGCAGCTGCATATCCTCTTCGCTTAATCCTCCTGCCTCTTCGGGATGTACGCCAACCGCAGCATACATAAAGTCATACTTTTGACAAAGCGGCAGAATTTTGTCTATCGACTCCATAGAATCTGCCGCATTTACTATATATCCTATTCCGTTTTTTCTCATAGAGTCCAAAATTTCAAAACGGTCTTCGTCAAACTTCTTATCGTTATAGTGTGCGTGTGAATCAAAAAGCATATAAAATCTCCTACAGAATATGCCTTAAAACGGCAATTGTAATTCCTAAAAGCGCACCGACAAATACCTCTTTTGGGGTATGTCCCAAAAGCTCTTTTAAATGCTTATCGGTGTCGGAGAAATCGGATTTTTCCCATTTTTCCATAAGTTTATTGAGTATGCGTGCTTGCTGACCTGCCGCACGCCTGACTCCCGCGGCATCATACATAACAACAAGTGCGAATACTGCGCAAATAGCAAATTCCGTGCCGCCAAATCCCTCTTCAAGCCCTACTGCAGCTGCAAGGCTTGTGACAAAAGATGCGTGTGAGCTTGGCATACCGCCAGAACCCACAAATCTCCGAAAATCAAATCTTTTATTTTGAACAAGTGAAGTAATCACCTTTATAACCTGCGCCGCAAACCACGATATTACGCTTGTCACAAGCACGCTTTCTGACCAAAAGTTCATATTTTACGCCTTTCTGTTTACCAGAATATCGCATAACTGCGACAATTCTTCTGTATTTTCAAATATTTTAAGGCTTTCCCTTGCCTTTTTTATGTATTGCTTTTGCAGTTTTTCTGCCTCCTCAAGTCCGCAAAGCGTCACATATGTTGACTTATTGTTCTCTGTATCACTGCCTATCGGTTTTCCGAGCAACTCCTCATTTCCCAGAACATCTAAGATATCATCTTGAATTTGAAAAGCAATACCGAGATTATAGCAATAGCTGTCTATTGCCTTTATTCTCTCATTATCCGCTCCCGATAAAACCGCGCCTATTACGCCTGATGCACGTATCAGTGCCCCCGTTTTTAAGGAGTGCATATTTTTTAGTCCCTCTAAATTTTCAATTCCCGCAAATATGTCAATCACCTGACCGCCTGCCATACCTTCGCATCCTGCGGCAGATGCAAGAATTGCTATAGCTTTTACAACCTTATCTGTATCTGAATATTCCGCGCCGTATTTCGCCGCAATCTCAAATGCTTTTGTCAAAAGCGCGTCCCCTGCAAGTATAGCCGTCGCCTCCCCGAAAACCTTATGATTTGTCGGCTTTCCCCGGCGCAGGTCATCATTGTCCATCGCAGGCAAATCATCGTGTATCAGCGAATATGTATGTATCATTTCCATAGCGCACGCAAATGGAAGTACCGTATCGATAGGTTTTCCCAGCATTTTTGCCGTCATCATCATAATCATCGGGCGCAAACGCTTCCCGCCTGCAAAAATACTGTAATTCATCGCATCATAAAGTTTTTTTTGCGCTGCATCTCCACTTGGCATATACTTTTTTAATGCATTCTCGCAAATTTTTGCATAATTACTTACAAAATCATTCTTCATCAAAATTCTTCTTTTCCCCTCCGATTAAAACGGAAACCTTCTTTTCCGCCTCATCAAGCATTTTGTTACATTCCTTTGCAAGCTGTATGCCCTTTTCAAAAAGCTCAAGGCTTTCAGACAGGCTTGTCTCACCGCTTTCCAGCTTATTTACTACTTCTTCAAGTTCTTTAATTGCCTTTTCAAACATTTTCCTGCTCCTTTACTTCACACCTGCAGCTTCCGTCCGAAAGCGTCAGTTTAAATATTTCGCCTTTACTCAATCTCTTTACTTCCTTGATTATTCCGCCTGTCTCGTCCTCTGCTATTGCATATCCGCGCTTAAGTACGGCAAGCGGACTCATCGCGTCCAGCTTTGCGCAAAGCTCGGACATAATTTTTCTCTTTTGAGCCTCTGTCAGACGAAAACTTTTCTCCGCCTGATGCAGCATATTGTCACATCTTTGGCGCATATCGTCAATCATATTCTGCGGGCTCTTCGGTTTTAGTTTGTCAAGCGACAGCCTGAGCCTTTTTATATAGTTCGCTTCCGCCGTGCAAATGCGCCCCCTAATACCTGTTATTGCAGCAGAAAGTTCAAGCTGTGACGGAACCGCAATTTCAGCAGCTGCTGACGGCGTAGGCGCCCTAAGATCTGCGACAAAATCAGCTATGGTAAAATCGGTTTCGTGACCTACTGCCGATATTATCGGTATTTTTGATGCATATATCGCGCGTGCAACTTCTTCCTCGTTAAATGCCCATAAATCCTCTATTGAGCCTCCGCCTCTTCCTACAATCAAGGTGTCGCAAAGGTTATGTTTGTTAAAATATTCTATTGCTTCAACTATATTTTCCTTTGCACCTGCACCCTGCACAAGCGATGGATATATTATAATCTCGCAGTACGGATAACGTCTTGTTATTACATTTATTATATCGCGGACAGCAGCTCCCGTCGTTGCAGTTACTACTCCGATTTTTTCAGGATATTTTGGTATAGGCTTTTTTGACTTTTCATCAAAAAGTCCCTCCTCGGCAAGACGTTTTTTCAGCTTTTCATAAGCGATATACAGCTCTCCAACACCGTCAGGTGTCATCTCGTTTATGTATAGCTGATATGTGCCGCTCTGCTCATAAACGCTTATTCTGCCCCGTGCAAGCACCTTCATACCGTCCTCGGGCTTAAAGGTAAGACCAGACGCCGCACTCTTAAACATAACAGCTTTCAAAACTCCGCCGTCGTCCTTTAATGTTATGTAAAGATGCCCCGAATAATGCTCTTTAAAGTTGGAGATTTCGCCCTTTATCCATATATCCGAAAGGGCGTTCTGTCCCTCAACCAGACGCTTCATATACGAATTAAGCTGGCTGACTGTCGCAATAATCGGCTCCATCTACATCATCTCCTCAAATAACTTTTTTGCAATATATGCGGTACCTGCAGCATTGTCGCACGAAAGCTCACAAGAAGCAAAATATGCCTTATACTCCTGCTCACTAAACATATTTCTTAAAATTGTGTTTGAGGCAACGCCTCCCACAAACAACACTTTTTCTGCCTTTAAAAAGGTCAGCGCTGCATTTATGCTGTTTCCTGCAAACAAAAGCGCAGACTTTGCCAAAACCTCCGCAGCCTCTTTGTTTACCATATTCAAAAGTTTTGTTTCCATTCCCGAAAAATTTATAAAACCCTTGTCCTGCGATATTTTAAGGCTTATGCTCTCCTTTGCCGTAAGGCTAAGCGCATCGATCTCCCTGCCGCACGGAAATTTCATACCGAGAGCAACCCCGAGTCTGTCTAATAACTGTCCTGCCGAAATATCCTTTGTTCCGCCGATAATTTGCGGATTAAAACTCCCGTCTTTATATTTGCAGGACAATATCTCGGTTGTTCCTCCCGAAAGGTGAACGCAGGTGAATTTTTCATTTAAAAGCTCATATGCCTTGCTTGAAATAATCCCTGCCATAATATGCCCGTCCTGATGCGATGTTCTAAAAAGCGGTACGCCGAGAGTTTTTGCAATAACTTTTGCAAAACTTTCGCCTGCTGTGAACACGGGCATATATGAGCCCTCCTGATTGCGCGGTTTTACCGAAACTCCAACCGCTTTTATGTCGTCCATATCAATATCAAGGCTTTCAAAAAGTTTCGGAAGCTCCTTTATGTGCAAGAACACGCCGTCCGACTGACGGATACCGCGCTGTCCCTCTTTGACATCTATGATTTTTCTCAAATTCACAAAAGCATCTCCGCAAACGGCAACCGACGTCGTATAATTTGACGTGTCAATTCCAAGATACAGGCTCATTTTTTTAATACACCTGCCAAAACGCCGTTTACAAACGCTGCATTCTGCGGTTCATCAAAGGTTTTTGCAAGCTCCACCGCCTCATTTATCGCAACCTTATCGGGAACATCATCTACATATTTAATCTCGTAAATTGCAAGCAACAAAATCGCCCGTGAGGGTTTTGAAATACGCTCTATTTTCCAGCCCTTTAAAAGATTTTCGCAAATAATCTCTACAATTTCATCATAGTGGTTTGAAACTCCTGTAACCACCTCTCGGATATACGGCATAGCCTCCTCTGTTTTCGGATTTTCAGAGGATAAATTTTCAAACAAAAACTCAAGTTCGTCCATATGCTGATTAAGCTCAAAAATGAGTTTGAATGCCTCCTGTCTTGCCTCTCTTCTCGAAAACTTCTTACCCATAGCGCCAGTCCTTTCAAAACAACAATACCTTTTCTATTCTATTATAACCCAATTTTTCCAAAAAAGCAAGATAAATACCTAAAATATAGGCTTTTTTGACCTTTTCCGTCTATTGACTTAATTCCCTAAATATGCTAATATATAAAATATATTCAGCTGTTCGGAGGAATACTTAATGAATAACGTTTTGGTTATATTTTTGTTTCTTGCAGGTCTTTTACTAATCATAAAGGGCGGGGACTTTTTCGTTGATTCCGCCGTATGGTTTGCAGAGGCCTTAAATATTCCTAAATTTATTATAGGCGCTACTATTGTAAGCTTTGCGACAACTCTTCCCGAGCTTTTGGTTTCGCTTTTTGCATCAATTCAAGGCAAAAATGTTATGGCTGCGGGAAATGCCATAGGCTCGGTTACGGCAAATCTCGGTTTGATTATGGGTATTTCGCTTTTATGTATGCCGGCGTTAGTGAAGCGCACCGAATTTGCATTTAAGGGCATTTTAATGGCGGTAACCTGCCTCTTTTTATGGCTTTTTGCCCGCGACGGAGATATCGGGATATTGGAAAGTATAATAATGCTTTGCTGTTTTGTTATCTTTATGACCGAAAACACCCTCGCGGCAAAGAGCAATATGTCTCAAGCGGAAAAGTATGAAATAGACAAAAAAGACATATGGAAAAACACAGCACTTTTCATCATCGGTATAGCAGGCATCGTGCTCGGCTCGCAGCTTATGGTGGATAACGGAAGCGAAATTGCGCGTATGTTCGGAATTTCGGAGGGAATTATAAGCGTTACCATAATCGCAATAGGAACATCTCTTCCCGAGCTTGTTACCACACTTACCGCGATATCAAAAAAGCAGTCCTCGCTTTCTGTGGGGAACATTATCGGCGCAAATATAATAGACCTTGCTGTCATACTCCCGATTTGTTCTTTAGCAGCAGGCGGCTCTGCCGCAGTTGAGGCACAGACATATGCCATTGACATTCCCGTATGCCTTGGAATTATCCTGCTTTCTATAACCCCTCCGCTGCTTTTCGGCAAGCTCTACCGCAGCCAGGGAGCTTTGATGCTTATTGCGTACATTGCATATATTGCCTTTGTATGTGTAACTCTTTAAAGGAGGAATTTTTTATGATTTATATGCTTTTAACCGACGGATTTGAAGATATTGAGGCCTTAGAGACTCTTGATATTCTGCGCCGTGCAGGGCTTAGTGCAAAAACCGTCGGGATTTCGGCAAAAGCCGTCAAATCATCACATAATGTGACTGTAATGTGCGACATTGCTTTTGAAGATACCGATTTCTCCGATATGCGTATGCTGATTTTGCCCGGAGGACCTGGGCACACCGCATTTTCGGAGTCGGACAAGGTACAGAAATTGATAACCTCCGCTTACGAAAAGGGTTTATACATCGCCGCAATATGTGCCTCCCCCTC
>JAFZNF010000150.1 GCA_017553025.1 Clostridia bacterium
AAATCGTGCCGACAGCCCTATCGGTACTCGTAACCGTTAAATCAGTTTCCGCTTTTTCGCCCGTTTTTAGTGATTTTTCAAACTTCTTCAAAAGTATCTTTTCGTCAACGGTATTTTCAAGTTTAAAGTCAAAAACATCTGCTTTATCAAAGTGCATTTTACTGTCAAAATCGCCCTTATAAAGAATTTTGCTCATATCAACGAATTTTGCCATAGGCGCTGTGCTATTCTCACGAACACGCAAAAGTTCGGTACGGCCTACCATTTCGTCAACTGTACTTATGCCGAGTTTTGCCATAATTTCACGCAGTTCTTCGGCAATAAAGTACATAAAATTCACGATATATTCAGGCTTTCCCGAAAAGCGTTTGCGAAGTTCAGGGTTTTGCGTAGCAATTCCCATAGGACAAGTGTCAAGGTTGCAGACACGCATCATAACACAGCCCATTGTAACCAGCGGAGCTGTCGCAAATCCAAACTCCTCTGCACCCAAACGGCAGGCTATTGCAACATCTCTTCCGCTCATCAGCTTTCCGTCTGTTTCTATTCTGACTCTTGAGCGAAGCCCATTTTGCAAAAGAGTCTGGTGCGTTTCGGAAAGTCCTAATTCCCAAGGAAGTCCTGCGTTATGGATTGAGCTTTTGGGAGCGGCACCCGTTCCGCCGTCATATCCCGAAATCAGAATTACCTGCGCTCCTGCTTTAGCAACGCCTGCGGCAATCGTGCCTACTCCTGCCTCCGACACAAGCTTTACCGAAATACTCGCATTTCTATTCGCATTTTTAAGGTCATAAATAAGCTGTGCCAAGTCCTCAATTGAATAAATATCGTGATGCGGAGGAGGTGAAATTAAGGATACCCCAGGTGTTGAGTATCTTGTTTTAGCAATCCAAGGATAAACCTTTTTGCCGGGCAGATGCCCGCCCTCCCCAGGCTTTGCGCCTTGCGCCATTTTTATCTGGATTTCCTTTGCGCTCATCAAATATTCGCTCGTTACGCCAAATCTGCCTGACGCCACCTGCTTAATAGCGCTTGAAAGGTCGGAATAAAGCCTTTCGGGCAGCTCTCCTCCCTCACCGGAATTGGACTTACCGCCTATCATATTCATCGCCTTTGCCAAGCATTCGTGCGCCTCCTGCGAAATTGAGCCGTAGGACATAGCTCCCGTCTTAAACCGTTTTACAATGCTACTTGCAGGCTCTACCTCGTCAATCGAAATCGGGGTTGACTTGTCAAAGGCAAATTCCAAAAGACCACGGAGGGTATGCGGTTTAGTTTCATCATCAACCATAGCGGTATATTCTTTGAACAGATTATACTCGCCAAGCCTTGTGGCTTTTTGAAGTGCGACTATCGTTTTCGGGTTATACATATGGTCATACTTTTCCGCACCGCTCCGCAGTTTATGCTCGCCCGTACTGTCAAGCGTGGTATCAACGCCCAAACCGAGCTGGTCAAAGGCGTGAGAATGAAACCACTCAACAGACTCGCCGATTTCCTTGATCCCGATGCCTTCGATACGGCTTACTGTGTTGGTAAAATACTTGTCTTTTGTGGCTTTATTTATTCCTATTGCCTCGAAAATCTGTGCGGACTGATATGAACGGATTGTAGAAATGCCCATTTTAGACGCAATTTTTACTATTCCGTCAAGCACAGCCTTATTATAGTCATCTATGGCAACGTGCAAATCCTTATTGAGCTTGCCCTTTTCGATAAGCTCATAAATTGCCTCGTCTGCAAGGTACGGATTTACCGCTCTTGCGCCATAGCCCAAAAGAAGTGCAAAATGGTGAACATCGCGTGGCTCGGCGCTTTCCAAAATAATGGAAATGCTGGTACGCTTTTTTGTTCTGATTAAATATTGCTCAACAGATGAAACAGCTAAAAGCGACGGGATTGCGATATGGTTTTCGTCAACGCCTCTATCGGACAAAATGATAATATTTGCACCGTTTTTGTAGGCTTTGTCAATCTTCACAAAAAGGTCATCTACAGCTGTTTCCAAAGATGTGTTTTTATAGTATAAAAGCGATACCGTTTCCACATTAAATCCGTCACCCGACAAAGCCTTGATTTTTAAAAGGTCAACACCCGACAAAATCGGGTTATTTATCTGCAAAACACGGCAGTTTTCCGCTTTATCGGAAAGCAGATTGCCGTCACTTCCCACATAAACCGAAGTGCTTGTTACAATTTCCTCTCTTATCGCGTCAATCGGCGGGTTTGTAACCTGCGCGAAAAGCTGTTTAAAATAGTTAAACAGCGGCTGATGATTTGGGGATAAAACCGCCAAAGGCACATCAATGCCCATTGAAGCCGTAGCTTCTTTGCCGTCCTTTGCCATAGGCAAAATTGCATCTGTTATATCCTCATATGTGTAGCCGAACGCCTTATAAAGCCTGTCCCGTACGGGCTGTTCATACACTTCTATTTTCTCATTTGGAATTGGCAGGTCGGAAAGCTTTTTTAAATACCTGTCAAGCCATTCGCCGTATGGGTATCTGTTTGCGTAGTAGTCTTTTAAGTGACTGTCATCAATAATCTCGCCCTTTACGGTATCCACCAAAAGCATTTTGTTAGGCTCCAGCCGTGATTTTTCTGCGATATTTTCGGGTGCAAAATCCAAAACACCGACCTCTGATGAAAGCACAAGATAATTATCCTTTGTGACATAGTATCGGGAAGGTCTTAAACCGTTTCGGTCAAGCGTTGCGCCTACAATATCGCCGTCCGAGAAAAGAATTGACGCAGGTCCGTCCCAGGCCTCCATCATTGTGGAGTAGTATTTATACATATCCCGTTTTTCGCGAGGCATATCCTCAATCTTATCCCAAGGCTCAGGGATTGTAATCATCATTGCAAGAGGCAGGTCGATGCCGTTCATTACCATAAATTCAACGGTATTGTCAAGCATAGCGGAATCCGAGCCTTTTGCATCTATTGCAGGCAGGATCTTGTCCATATCGTCCGCCAAAACCGAGGACTTCATAGTTTCCTCTCGGGCAATCATTCTGTCAACATTGC
>JAFZNF010000151.1 GCA_017553025.1 Clostridia bacterium
TAGAAGCACCTTTTTGTTCCCAAGCATATATTTCTTTCTATAATCGCTCTTTGTCGGTTTGTAAATATTAAGGTCTATTCCATTATTTATTACTCTTATTTCATAATTCTTTAAATAAGATTTCTTCACTATGTCAGCCAGCCACTTGCTTGGTGTTACAATAACCATTTTGTCAATGCTTGTAAATGCTTTTTTCTTCCTCCAATACTGTCTTTTACTCCTGTCAAAAAACAAACTGAACTCGGAGACTTTAGGACATTTGCGGCACTCCGTCTGCCATTTATTACAATCCGGCTTATCAAAGTACGTACAATAGCCCGTAAACGCCCAGCAATCGTGAAATGTCCACACAACCTCTATGTTCTTTCTCTTTAAGTACTTAAAAAAAATGTATAAATTAATGTTATGACCGTGTATATTATGTATTTGTATTATATCCGGACTGATTTTGTTAAGCTTTCTTATAAGATTGATTGTTCCAAAAAATGTATTAAATCCATAGTTACCAAAAATTTTTGCCAATCCTGCATTAAACTTTACAGATGAATTACTCATATATTTTATACTTCGCTTATCTTCCGATTTTAAGCCGCCGGTATAAAGCACATAGTTTTCAATCCCTTTTTCCGACAACACTCTGCCTATATTCTTGGCAATCATCCCTGTACTTCCTACGCCATACACCGAATTAATCTGCACAACCTTCAACGCCTCACCCCTTTTGTCCTTCGAGCTTCTGCAATGTCATTATAGCACATCGCTTTATCTTTGTAAAGCGATAAATTGCCGGATTTGCAATTTTTGTTTATTTTTGCCATATGGCAAAAAAATAAAGGGTGTATTTTGGTCACCCTTCATAAGTAAGCTGTTTTATTCTTTCGCCTATATGTTCAGAAACGGCAGACGAAAGTCCCATAGGCGTTACCCTTGCGCGTACAAGTTTTTTGAGAAAGGCCTCCGCCTCGCCGTGCCTGAAAAACAGATTTTTTATGATTTTGCTTTCATTTTCACGCACACCGCCCGAGTATATATCCTCTTTATCTATTTCTGCTCCGTAAACTTTTAAATCACAATACTCCTCTCTGACGCTGTCAATAAGTATGTAATATGTGAGTTTCATCTGGTGCGCGTTATCTTCCCTTATATCAACCGTAATTTCATCAAAAAATTTTCTTTCCACCGTTTTGCCTCCCGATTGTATACTGTAATACGATTATAAGCCCAAAGGAAAGCAAAATCCAGCAATTTAAGACGCAGAAAATACGATGTTTTTCCATAATCCGACACTTTTTTTAGAAAAAAATGATATTTTTTGGCGTTTCTTAAGAAATATATTTTCTTTTTGTATATTTTTGTCCTACGATTTTTGGCAAAAAAAATACTGCCCTTTTTCTGGGCAGTATCATCTGTTATTTAGTCTTGCTCGGGAGCTCCTACGGGGCATACACCCGCGCACGCACCGCATTCTATACAGGTATCCGCATCGATAACGTACTTTCCGTCACCCTCGGAAATAGCTCCTACGGGACATTCTGCTGCACACGCACCGCAGCTTATACAAGCATCATTGATTTTATAAGCCATTTATAACACCTCCTTATTTCGTTGTAGTCATTATAGCACACACTTTTTTAATCTTCAAGTGTTTTTAAGATTTCTTCATCATTTTTTTCTGCATTATCTTCGGCTTTTGCCTTTTTGAGTATTTTTATATCCTTCACATCATATTCCGAAAGCGCCGCTTCGCTCCTCTGTTCAATGCGAACCTTAACCCGCCCTTTTAGAATTTCAACATATTCCACAATCCCCTGTCCGTCGGGCGTTTGAACTAATGCTCCCTGTTTGGGAGTTACCTTTAAAAGCTCCTCATATGTGCTTTGTTCATACTTTAGACAGCACATAAGTCTTCCGCAGGTACCCGATATTTTAGTCGGGTTTAAAGAAAGTCCCTGTTCTTTTGCCATTTTAATAGAAACAGACTCAAATTCGCCCAAAAACTTTGCGCAGCAAAGCTCTCTTCCGCACACGCCTATTGCCCCCAAGGTTTTGGACTCGTCGCGTATGCCTATCTGCCTAAGCTCAATCCTCGTGTGGAATACTGTTGCCAAATCCTTTACCAGCTCGCGGAAATCTATTCTGCCGTCCGCAGAAAAATAGAAAAGAATTTTGCTGCCGTCAAAGGTGTATTCAACCTCTATGAGTTTCATTTCAAGACCGTGCTTTTTTATCTTTTCAAGACAAATTGCAAAGGCCTCCTTCTCCTTTTGTTTGTTTTGCTCAGCAGTTTTTAAATCTGCCTCGGTTGCAATTCGGATAACGTCTTTTAAAGGCTTTACTACCTGTTCTGCACTTATCTCCTTTTCCTCAACAACGACCTTGCCGAGTTCCACTCCCCTTGCTGTTTCCACAACAACATAATCATTTCTCTTTATTTCAAGACCTGCAGGGTTAAAATGATATATCTTGCCTGCGGGCTTAAATCTTACTCCTACAATTTTCGTCATACGGCTTTCTCCTTTTTAATCCATTGCCAGATTACAGAGTAATTATAGTATATTCCCGCTCCGATGTCAAGAAAATAAATTTTACAAAACGCTTGCATTATGTAAAAAAAAGGTGTATAATGCTCATTAAATTGCAGAGTAGAATACCTGACGTAAAGTGCTGTGTGAACGGGGAGTTGTCACGCGGACGAAAAGCTTTTGCTTGCGGTCAGATATTCGCATCCCGCTGCCGAATAAGAGGATTTTTTGAACACCTCAGGTCCAGCGGATTATTTTATGGAGGTGTTTTTTATGTTCAAAAATTTCAAAATCTCAAATCTTAAAAATATAAGAGTTCTGTGCGCAACGGCGCTTTTGGTGGCGCTTTATGTGGCGCTTTACACACTGCAAATCCCTCTTTCGCCGCAGCTTCGCATAACCTTTACATTCATTCCGCTTGCCGTTTGCGGCTGGCTTTTCGGCGGCGCAGCGGCGCTTTTGACGGGTATGTTATGCGATGTTTTAGCATTCTTATTTTTTCCGACAGGGGCATATTTCCCCGGATTTACCTTGACAACTATGCTTTCGGGACTGGTTTATGGTATGTTCTTATATAAAAAGACGGGAAAATCGCTTTTCGTGAATATTATTATAGCCAAAATCATTGTAACGGTATTTTTTAATATAGTACTTAATTCGCTCTGGATTTCTATTCTTTATAAAAAGGCATTCTGGTTTTATCTTTCAGGCAGAATAATAAAAAACATTGCAATGCTGCCCGTCGAGATTTTGATATTATTCGGTGTAATTGAGCTGCTTACCCATTCAGGTGTGCAAAAGATGTATAAATAACACGCTGTATACAAAATAAATTTGTAAAGATTGCCGATATATAAAATCCTCTCTTGAAAATATTGTCGCAATATGTTAGTATAAATGTGAAACAGATTTATTTTCAAGTTGCAGGAGGGTACATTATGGGGGAAACATCAAATCACTCTACATACGCACAGCTCAGCGTAATAAGTATGCGCGGCTGTGAAGAAATAACAGCTAAAATCGACTGGTATTTACGCAAATTCAGGGAAGGTTATGAAAACGAGCAGACGTATATAACTCATATCCATTGTCCGAGATTTGGTTCGGGCGAAGCAAAGTGCATTATAGATGAAACCGTCCGCGGACACGACGTTTATATCATTTGCGATATGTTCAATCACGGCGTTACATATAAGATGTACGGCGTAGAAAACCGTATGAGCCCCGATGACCATTATCAGGATTTAAAAAGAATAATTGCCGCGATTTCTGGCAAGGCGCGCAGGCTGACCGTTGTTATGCCTATGCTTTATGAGGGCAGACAGCACCGCCGCACGGCAAGAGAATCCTTAGACTGTGCAATAGCTCTCCAAGAGCTTGTAAATATGGGTGTTTCAAACATAATTACATTTGACGCTCACGATGCAAGGGTGCAAAACGCAATTCCGCTTTCAGGGTTTGATGATGTTCAGACCACTTACCAGATGATTAAGGCTCTTTCGCGTCAGGTTCCCGATATTTCCTTTGACAAGGAAAAAACCATTGTTATTTCTCCCGACGAGGGCGGTATGAAACGTGCGATGTACTATTCCTCCGTCCTCGGTCTTGACCTTGGTATGTACTACAAAAGAAGAAACTACTCTATTATAGTTGACGGAAAAAATCCGATTGAGGCACACGAGTACCTTGGAAGAAGCGTCGAGTGCAAGGATGTTATGATAATCGACGATATGATTTCAAGCGGAGAATCGGTTTTGGATATAGCAAAAATGCTAAAAGCTCAGGGAGCGAACCGAGTATTCGTATTCACTGCTTTCGGGCTTTTCTGCAACGGTCTTGATAAGTTTGACAAGGCTTTTGCCGACGGCGAAATATCAAAGGTCTTTACTACAAATCTTATTTACCGTATTCCTGAACTTTTTGAAAGGGATTGGTACTGTGAAGTTGATATGTCCAAATATATTTCCATTTTGATAGATACGCTAAATCACGATGATACCATAAGCAATCTTTTGGTTCCTGCACAGCGTATCGAAAAGCTGCTTGAAAAGCTAAATGACGAAAGACGCTGAAAATGCTCCGCTTTTGCGGAGCATTTTTTATTATCCCTCTATCAGAACTACCGCCGATGCAGAAATTCCCTCTCCGCGTCCTTCAAATCCAAGCCCTTCGGTGGTAGTCGCCTTAACACTTATAAAATCAATCTCTGTTTCCATCGCATCTGCGATATTTTGCCTCATTTTTTGAATATACGGTGCAAGTTTTGGCTTTTGTGCAGATATTGTAATATCCGCATTTACCGCCTTATACCCTTTTTCACGTATAAGGTACATAACCTCTTTTAAGAGAGTTATGCTTGATATTCCCCTATATCTTTCGTCGGTGTCGGGAAAATGCTTGCCTATATCTCCAAGAGCTGCCGCGCCCAGAAGCGCGTCGCACAGCGCGTGAAGTGCCACATCTGCATCTGAATGTCCCAAAAGTCCCTTTTCATATTCTATTTTTTCGCCGCAGAGGAATAATTCTCTTCCCGCTATCAGCTTATGAACATCATATCCGTATCCTATGCGTATCATTTTATACCTCTTTTTTTCAGTATTGTTTCCGCTATATCCAAATCTTCGGGAGTAGTTATCTTAATGTTTTCATAGCTTCCCGAAACTATTTTTATCCGTTTGCCGAAACTTTCGGCAAGAGCGCAATCATCGGTAAAATTACCTTCTTTTCCCTCGTGCATTTTTAGTATCTCGGCGGTTATAAACGCCTGCGGAGTCTGTATCTGATACAAAAAATCCCTGTCCGGCGTTTCTGTAATAAATCCGTCCTTATCCGCCTTTTTTATTGTGTCCTTGCATTTTACCCCAAGAGCTGCCGCACCGTATTTTTGAACAGCGTCAATTACGCTTTCTATTTCGCTTACAGTTATAAGTGCGCGTGCGCCGTCGTGGATTGCGCAAAGTTCACCTTTTGCGGAATAAAGTCCGTTCTTTACCGACTCACTGCGCGTTCTTCCGCCCGAAACAACGGTCTTTACCTTTGAAAATCCGCTTAAAACATTCTTACATTTTTGCACATCATCAGTAACGACAATTATTTCGTCAATCCTGCTGCACTGCTTAAAGGGCGCTACGGCTGTTTCAATTACGGTTTTTCCGCTCAGCGGAAGATATGCCTTGTTAATTCCTGCACCCATTCTCTCCCCTTTTCCTGCGGCGACAATTACTGCACTTATCATTTTTTTAAACCGTCCCCTCTCTTTAAAAAACTGTCTTATCCTTTTCCGATAAGACAGTCCGTTACAGCGTTTGTGCTATTGTATCGTCCAGAATGCTTTCTACATCATTCCTGCTTGCGGAGCCTGTCAAAACTATCTCGCTTATGAACATTTGCTTTGCAACTCCAAGCATCTTTCTTTCGCTTGTGGAAAGTCCCCTTTTTTTATCACGGAGCATAAGCCCCTTAACAACTCCGACGAGCTGGTAAATGTCTCCTGTGCGCAGCTTTTCCATATTTTCGCGGTGCCTTTTGTTCCAATTTTCATCTTCGCAAACTTCCTCCGCCTTAAAAGCCGCCAAAGCCTTTGCCGCCTCCGCCTCGGAGATTATATATCTCACCCCTATGGTTTCGCAGGTATCGGTCGGAATCATTGCTACCGTTTCATCAAGCGGCATCTTCATAGAAAAATACATTTTCTTCTCGCCGAGGATTTTCTTTTCCTCCACTCCGCAAATTGTTCCTGCGCCGTACATAGGGTAAAAGACTTTGTCGCCTATCTTAAACATTTCCATCTCACCTCTTTTAGCTTATTATACCATATTTTTTCAATTATGTAAATGCTGTATTTGTCGCATTTTTAGACGAATTTTTTAATCTTTTTTGGTGGTTTTTATGAGTTTTTGTCGGTAATGTTTCACTTAGTTTATCTTCCTTTTACATTTTGGTAACATTTATCATTTTTTTCTGCTTAGGCAAAAAAAATATGCTATAATTAGTTAGCGTTGTTTTCGGTATATGTCGTATTTTTACGATTACAGGAGGAAACCTATGGAAAATCAAATGATAAGTTTAAAATGCAGAAAATGCGGAGCGGTTATACACGCAGAACAAAAGAAGTGTCCCAAATGCGGAGCGCCTATTCTGTTAAAGGTGATGATGGAGGAGGAAAAGCGCCATCTCCCCGCGAAAGAAATCCGCGAAAAGGATAAGCGTATGCGCCGCGAATATGAAAAAATAAATAAGGAAAAAGAGATAAAGCGCCAAAAGGAACAAAAAAAGGAAGAAAAGAAGGAAAGGGCGCGCCAAAAGACAAAAGCGGAGCTTGAGTTACTTCAAAAAAAGGAAGCGGAAAAAGCCGCAAAAGAATAAGCCAAGAGCACCGCAAAGGAAGAAAAACAAAAAGCAAAAGAGGAAAAGGCTGTCTCATTAGCTAAGCAAAAAGAGGATAAAAAGGCACAGAAACTTGCCAAAAAAGAGGCAAAAAGCAAAGGAAAAATTCCTGTATGGGCAATAGTTTTAATTATTACTTTTATTTTGGCTTTATTTGTTGCAGGGGTGCTTTTTATAAACCAACCAACTGCCGACGAGCCTATTCCCGAAACTGAAATTGAGGTTACCGAAGAAACAGAGGCTCCACAAGAAGAGCCTTTAGATGTTCCTGAAGAGGAGGAAATCCCTGCCGAGCAGGAACCGGAGCCTGAACCCGAACCCACAGAAGAAGCGCCGAAAGAGCCTGAACCCGCACAAAAAACCGTCCGAAACATCACGCGGAATAACTATCTTTTCCCGAGCGATTCGAAGTATCTGACCGAAAGCGATGTAAACGGACTTTCACAGTTTGATACAGGACTTATCCGAAACGAAATTTACGCAAAAAAAGGCTATGTTTTTAAGGACGAGCCTTATAAGAGTTATTTTAATTCACAGGCTTGGTACAATCCTAATCCCTCTGCAAAAATGCGTCTTAACGAAATTGAGAAATATAACGTCAACTTCCTCTTGGAGTATGAACGCTCACAAGGCTGGCGATAACCCCAAAGCCTCCGCTTTTGCGGAGGTTTTTTATTACAGTTTTTTCCCTTATTTTATTCCGTTTTTTATGCAAAATCGGCAAATTTGAAAAAAATGACAAAAAAATA
>JAFZNF010000152.1 GCA_017553025.1 Clostridia bacterium
AATCCCATATTATCATCTTAGTACAATATACAATGTTATCATATTTTTTCCAATATGTCAACGGGTATATTGATTTTTTTTATATTTTTTTAAGGAGTGTTAGTAATGCCGCAATTTACGACAGAAAACGGATTTGTCCCCGTGTCTTTTGATTTTGTGAAAAATCATCTGCCCGAGGCAAATGCAACATTTGTGAAAATATACATATATCTGCTTATGCTTGCCGTCCAAAAAGCCAGCGAGCCTTCATCTGAAATAGCAAAAACTTTGGGGATTTTGGAAAGTGATTTGGTCAATGCAATAAATTATTGGCAAAATAAAGGGCTTTTGGTTTCAAACGGGGACTCTGTTTCCTTTGGAAATTTCAGCGGTGCCTTGGAGACGTCCGATAGTGTGCAAGACGAAGAGGACACGCAAAAAAATACGGAGAATATTGCGGAAATAATAAGCTCAGACAGCGAGCTTGCCGATATGTTTATGCTTGCACAGGAGATTTTCGGCAAAACCATAACCGAAAAGGATATGCAGACAATCTACTGGTTTTTCTCCGACCTTAAAATGCCCGCAGAGGTTATTTTAATGCTTATTGAATACTGCGTTTCCAAGGGCAAAAACCGTATGAGTTATATAGAAAAGGTTGCCGTTTCCTGGAACGAAATGGGGCTGAACAATGTGGAAGCCGTCACAAATTATTTAAAAAGCGAAGAGCAGAAAACGGGATTTTTGTACTCTGCACGCAGACTTATGGGAATTGCAGACCGAAATTTGAGTCAGATTGAGGAGCAGTATTTAACAAAATGGCATAATGACTTTATGATGAGCGAGGAAATGATTGCGCTTGCCTATGAATACTGTATAATTCAGACGGCAAAGCTTTCATTTCCGTATATGGACAAAATAATAACGCGTTGGAACGCAGAGGGCATAACCAATGTCGCGCAGGCTGAGGCGGACAATAAAAAATTTAAGAGCCGGGCACGCGCAAAGGATACTGCATTCGGCGATAATACCTATGACAGTGACAGTCTGGAAAGACTTACAAGAAACTAAAAAGGATAAAAGACCTGTAACGGTAAACCGTTACAGGTCTTTTTCAAACACTATCGCATTTATTCCGCTGTTTTCGGTGCGTGTAATATAAAAATCAGGCGGCGCTCCGTAATAGGTTTCATATTCTTTCTTTAAATTCTGGACGAACGCATTAACTCTTGAATTTATAACTATGGCAAAAATCCCGCCCTTTTCCAAAAAACCGCACCCGCACGCGTCCTTTAACCTCACGGCAAGTTCAAAAATTTTCTTAGATGCCTTACCTATACCTCCGCTTTCAATACTGTGCCTGTGCTCGTTAGTTATAATTTCACCGAAAGTTATATAATCTCCCAATGCAAGGCTTTTTGCAGCATTTTCCAGCATTGCCCCGTACGCCCCCGTTATATTGTTTTTATCTTTTACAATGCAAAGCACTATCTTTACCCTGCTTTCAGGAAATTTTATATAAGTATATTCCCCCGCTCCGTGCAATAGAATTGTATCTTTTTTGCCAGCCATAGATACAAAATCCCTCTTTGCGTCTGTAAGGCAGATCTTTGCATCTTCTATATTCGGCAAATCGTTGCAGAAAGTATACATTGCTGACAGCAAAAGCGGTTCATATTCATTATATATCTTTGTGTTATATTCAAAAACAATGTCAGCTCCGCCAAGCTTTGCGCCGAAACTTTTCGGTCTTGAAAAAAAATCAAGCATAGGCTC
>JAFZNF010000153.1 GCA_017553025.1 Clostridia bacterium
AAGTAAAGCGGAACGGTATACCGTAAAGCAGCTTGAAAAATCAAAAAGATCTATCGAAACCAAACTTTCAAAGCTTAATGACCAAAGCAGAAAGGATGATGTTGTTACCTTTGAAGAACTCGGCGTTGACAGGATTTTCATTGACGAGGCGCATTTTTATAAAAATCTTTTTTTGTACACGAAAATGCGAAATGTGGGCGGTATAGCACAGACAGAAGCGCAGAAATCATCCGACCTTTTTATGAAAACGCAATATTTGGATGAAATAACTGGTGGGAAAGGCGTTGTTTTTGCAACGGGTACCCCTGTGTCAAACAGTATGGTAGAGCTTTATACAATGCAAAGATACCTTCAATACAAGACTTTGCAGGAGAACGGCTTGGAACACTTTGACGCATGGGCGTCTACCTTCGGTGAAACGATAACCGCAATAGAGCTTGCCCCGGAAGGAACGGGTTACCGGGCAAAAACGAGATTTGCAAAATTCTTTAATCTTCCGGAACTTATGGCAATGTTCAAGGATGTTGCGGATATTCAAACCGCCGATATGCTCGAACTTCCCACTCCTACCCCGCACTATAAAACGATAGCGGTCGAGCCGACGGAAATTCAAAAGGATATGGTTCAGGAGCTTGCGGACAGAGCCGAAAGAGTTCGTAATAAAATGGTTGATCCTTCGAAGGATAATATGCTCAAGATTACGAATGACGGGCGAAAGCTCGCACTTGATCAGCGGCTTATTAATCCGCTTCTTCCCGATGACGAAGGCTCAAAGGTATCGGCGTGTGCAAAGGAGATTTTTGATATTTGGAAGCAAACTTCCGATATACGGGGAACACAGCTTGTGTTTTGTGATTTATCTACCCCGAAAAATGATGGAGCTTTCAGTGTATATAACGATATACGGGATAAACTGATTGCAAGCGGTGTACCCGAAAAAGAAATTGAGTTTATTCATAACGCCGATTCGGAAGTCAAGAAAAAAGAGTTGTTTGCAAAGGTCCGTAAGGGAGATGTGCGGATACTGCTCGGTTCAACTCAGAAAATGGGCGCAGGGACAAATGTTCAAAATCTTTTGTATGCCTCTCATGATTTGGACTGTCCTTGGCGGCCTGCCGATCTGGAGCAGCGCTCGGGAAGAATTATCCGTCAGGGCAATAAAAATCCGGATGTACATATAAGGCGGTATGTAACAAAGGATACATTTGACAGCTATATGTGGCAGCTTGTCGAGCACAAACAGAAGTTTATAGGTCAGATAATGACGAGTAAATCTCCCGTAAGGAGCGCTGAAGATATTGACGAAATGGCTCTTTCCTATGCAGAAATAAAGGCGTTAACAACGGGAAATCCGTTTATTAAGGAAAAAATGGATTTAGATACTCAGGTAGCAAAATTAAAGCTCATTAAATCAAGCTTTTTGAGTCAGAAGTATGACCTTGAAGACAAGGTGTTAAAAAAATATCCCCGTGAAATAGCAAACCTTACTGAACGAATAAAGGGTTTTGAG
>JAFZNF010000154.1 GCA_017553025.1 Clostridia bacterium
GATTGATTATCGCTTACACCGCCTCTTATCTCTTTAATGTTTCCGAATTCATCCTTTTCGACAGAGGACATAATCTTATAGGTAGTGACATCGGTAAGAGCCTTAACCTTATCCTCATATTCCTCCATCGGGTGACCTGAAAAATACATTCCGCAGGACTCTTTTTCAAGCGCCAAAAGTTCATTTTTGGGGTATTCCGAAATATCGGGAAGTTCGGTTTCGGTATCAGGCGTAACCGTATCATCTCCAAAAAGCGTCATTTGACCTGTTATATTGCTTTTTTTAGACTGCGCCTCGCTTTCAATCACGCTCTCATAAACATTTAAAAGCTGTGACCTCTTTACTCCCAAAGAGTCAAAAGCTCCGCATTTTATAAGTCCCTCAACCGCTCTTTTATTCATTTCCTTATCGGTCATACGCCTCACAAAATCGGAAAAACTTGTAAATCTGCCGTTTTGCTTTCTCTCGGTCACAACGCTTGCTATAAAATTTCTGCCCACATTTTTTATTGCGGAAAGCCCAAATCTTATTGCATTTCCCTCTACCGTGAAACTGTCCTCACTCATATTTATATCTGGAGGCAGTTTTTCAAGTCCCAGTTTTTTGCAGTTTATGAAATACTCATTTATCTTATTCTGGTCCTCTACGCTTGAAATAAGCGATGCCATATACTCTGCCTGATAAAAAGTTTTCAGATATGCCGTCTGGTATGTTATGAATGCATACGCCGCAGCGTGCGACTTATTAAACGCGTAATTTGCAAATTCATTTATTTCGTCAAATATGTCTATTGCTACCTTTTCGGGTATTCCGCGCCTTATACAGCCGTCAATCACCCAATTGCCCTTTTCGTCCTGCTTTCCGTAAATAAAATTTTTGCGTTCAATCTCCATTTTATCGGCTTTTTTCTTGGAAATAACGCGCCTTAGCATATCTGCGCTCCCCAAAGAATAGCCCGCCATTGTTCTTACTATTTCAAGCACCTGCTCCTGATATACAATACAGCCGTAAGTTACGTCCAGAATATCCGCTAAAAGCTCGTGCTTATATGTGACCTCTCCCGGGTGGTTTTTATTATATACATACTTTGGTATAGAGTCCATAGGACCCGGGCGGTAAAGCGCAATACCTGCTATAATATCTTCAAGATTAGTCGGCTTTAGCTCCTGCATAAATGACTTCATTCCCGCACTTTCTATCTGAAAGATACCGTCGGTATTGCCCGTTGCAATTAAGTCATATACCTCTTTTTTGTCATAATCGAGTTTTGATAAGTCGAGTTTTATGCCGCGTGTTTTTTCTATAAGCTTCACCGTATTGTTTATTACAGTCAGGTTCCTGAGCCCTAAAAAGTCCATTTTGAGAAGTCCCATACTCTCAACTGTATCCTTAACAAACTGTGTTGTCAAAACATCGTCGTTCATTTGAAGAGGCATATAGTTTACAATCGGCTCACTGCATATAACAACGCCTGCAGCGTGTGTACCTGCGTGGCGTGCCAAACCCTCAAGAGCTTTTGCCGTATCTATAAGCTCCTTTATTTTTTCATCATTTTCATAAAGTTCTTTTAGCTCCTGTGATACGCTAAGTGCCTTATCAATCGTTATATTAAGGTCGTTCGGGACGAGTTTTGCTACCTTGTCCGTTTCCGCATAAGAGATATTTAAGGCCCTGCCGACATCGCGTATTGCAAGGCGCGCTTTCATTGTGCCGAAAGTGATTATCTGCGCGACATTGTCCTTCCCGTACTTTTCCACAACGTAATCTATGACCTTTTGCCTGCCCTCAGGCGCAAAATCCACGTCAATATCAGGCATTGACACACGCTCAGGATTTAAAAAACGCTCGAAAATAAGGTTATACTTTATAGGGTCGACATCGGTTATGCCAAGCGCATACGAAACCATACTCCCTGCTGCGCTTCCGCGCCCGGGTCCTACTCCTACGCCGTTATTTTTAGCATAGTTTATAAAATCCCATACTATCAGAAAATAGTCCACAAACCCCATATTTTTAATGACCGAAAGTTCATAGCTGAGCCTTTTTGTGAGTTCGGGTGTTACCTGCGCATAACGCCTTTTTATGCCGTCCCGGCAAAGCTCATTTAAGTATTCCCACGCAGATTTACCGTCAGGCACGGCATAACTCGGCAAATGGCGCGTTTCAAAATCAAATTCAAGATTACATCTTTTTGCAATTTCCGCCGTATTCTCTATTGCAGACGGTCTGTATGCAAAAAGCTCCGCCATTTCCTCGGGAGATTTTATGTAAAATTCGTCCGTTTCAAAGCGCATACGGTCGTCATCTTCAACTGTTTTCTGCATTTGTATGCACATCAAAACGTCCTGGTATTTTGCGTCCTCTTTTTTCGCATAATGTATATCGTTTGTCGCAACAAGCCCGACTCCCAGCTCTTCGGAAAGTCTGACAAGCTGAGGATTTATCCGCTTTTGCTCAGGAATTGAGTGGTCTTGAATTTCTATAAAGAAATTATCCTTGCCAAAAAGATTTATATACTTTTCACCGATTTTTTTTGCCTTTTCATAATCATCTGCCAAAAGCGCCTTCGGTATTTCACCCGCAAGACAGGCAGAAAGTGCAATAAGTCCCTCGTGATGCTCGCCTAAAAGCTCGAAATCAATTCTCGGTTTATAGTAAAAACCCTCTGTAAATCCCTTTGAAACTATATATGAAAGATTTTTATAACCCGCCTCATTTTCACACAGCAAAATAAGATGCGAGTATTTTGCGTCATACTCATACACCTTGTCAAAACGGCTCCTTGGTGCCACATACACCTCACAGCCTATTATCGGTTTTATTCCTTGTGCCTTTGCTTCCCTGTAAAAATCAACTACGCCGTACATAACACCGTGGTCTGTTATCGCACACGAGGTCATTCCAAGCTCTTTTACGCGGGATATAATCTTTTTGATGCTTGCAGCACCGTCCAAAAGGCTGAATTCTGTATGTGTGTGCAAATGCACAAATTGGCTCATATAATGCCTCCTTACAGTTTCTCTGCCATATCTGTTATCTTTTTCAGTCTGTGATTTACACCTGATTTTCCTATATGCGGGTTTGTCTTTTCACTAAGCTCCAAAAGGCTGTCAAAGGGATTTTCAATACGCAGTCTTGCCATTTCCTTTAAGCTCTCGGGAAGAGCTGAAAATTCAGGTGTTTTCTCTAATTTGCGTATTGCTTTTATCTGCGCCGCTGCAGTTTTTGCAATCTTATCGATATTTGCAACCTCACAGTTTGCGCGTCTGTTTGCGTTATTGCGCAAATCCTTTTCTATTGTTGTGTTGTAAAACTCCATAGCCGCCGAAACGTCGCCTATTATACCGAGAACTCCTGCAATCTGTTCATAACCCTTTATATATACGATATATCTGCCTTTTCGGTAAGTTATCTTTGCCGATATACCAAGGTCTTTCAGAATTTCAAGAAGCTGATTTGCGTAAACCTCATACCTTGCGTCAAATTCCATATGATAGCGTAAATCGGGGTTGCTTACAGAACCTCCGCCCAAAAATGCACCCCTTACATAAGCCTGCCTGCAGCAATCCTTCGGCACAATTTTTTTATATTCGCTCCCGAAAAGCATAAGCCTGTCCGCCATAGTTTCGGTAAAAAAATCAAAATCGGGATAAAATCGGAAGTTACCGTTCTTATTTTTATAATCAATATCCGTCTTAAAAACTCTTTTAAACAGATTTTGTATCCTCTCTGCAACCGCTTCATTTTCTGTAGATATAAATATTTCTCCTGCTTGATTGTTTATACAGAGTTTGCATAATGCAGAAAGTTCCGATATATCGCATAAAGGACATTGATTTGTTATTTTAGATATGTTTTCCTTAATGTTCTGAGTAAAGGACATTATTACTTACCTCTTAAAATATCTCTGTGTATAAGGTTTTTGTTATATCCCTCAAGCTCCTCCGACAACACATTTGCCATCGTCACACTCCTGTGTTTTCCGCCTGTACAACCTATGCCTATTGTAAGAGATGCCTTCCCCTCCTCAATATACAGAGGAAGCAAAAAGTTTATCATACTTATTAGCTTGTCCATAAATTTTTTCGCCGTTTTTGTATTCATAATATAATCGCGCACTTCTTTATCGTTTCCCGTTTTGTCCTTTAATTCATCTACATAAAACGGGTTTACGAAGCACCTTACATCAAAAATCAGGTCTGCATCTAGAGGTATTCCGTACTTGAAGCCAAAGGACATAATGTTTATCAAAAACTCTTCCTGCGTTCCTTCAAAATATATGCTTCTCAGTTTCTTTGAAAGCTGTTCCAGAGAAAAATCAGAGGTATCTATTACCGTATCTGCCTCCTGATATATTTTTGAGAGCATCTGGCGTTCTTTTTTTATACTGTCCAAAAGCCCTAAATCGCTTGCAATAGGGTGGTGGCGTCTTGTTTCTTTATATCTTTTTACAAGTACATCATCACGTGCATCAACAAATATGAGCTTATACTCATATCCGTTTTCCTTAAGTATCTTAAGATTATCCAAAAGCTCGCCTATCATATCGCCGACGCGTGAATCTATGGCAAATGCCACCTTCTCATATTTGCCGTTTATTGATATGAACATAGCAGCAAGCTGAGGAATGATTACAGGCGGAAGATTATCTATGCAGAAAAACCCCGCATCCTCTAAAAACCGCATAACCTGTGTCTTTCCTGCTCCCGAAAGACCTGTAACAATAGTAAACTGCATTTAAAATTCCCCCACAATCTTAACTTCCGTTTCAAGCTCCACATCAAATTTTTCTTTTACTGTTTTTTGTATATGTCTTATGAGCGCTAAAACATCTTTTGCCGTCGCACCGCCTGTATTCACGATAAATCCCGAATGTTTTTCCGAAACTTTAGCACCGCCGATTTGAAATCCTTTCAGTCCTGCGTCCTCAATAAGTCTTCCCGCAAAGTGACCTTCGGGACGTTTAAAAACACTTCCTGCGCTCGGCATACTAAGGGGCTGTTTTTCCGTTCTTCGGGTTTTGTAATCCTCCATTTTAGCTTTTATTTCTTCAGGATTTCCATTTTTCAGCTCAAGCTCTGCCTCTAAAATAACTGCGCCCAAATCGGCAAAAATACTCCGCCTATAGCCAAATCCAAACCCGTCATCTATCTTTTTAATTTCTCCGTTTTTAAGATATGTGACACTCTTTACAATACCGCTCATTTCACCGCCGTATGCACCTGCATTCATATAAACCGCACCGCCGAGCGTACCCGGGATACCCCCCGCAAATTCCATTCCTGAAAGACCGCTTTTTTGCGCCGCCTTTGAAAGTGCAGATAAAAGTGCACCGCTCTCAGCCTTTATCAGATTTTCCGAAATCTCATAACGGGAAAAGTTTCCCGAAATCTGTATGACAAGACCGCGTATTCCCTTATCGGAAACTAAAATATTGCTTCCGTTTCCCATAACAAAATACGGTATATTTTTTCCCTTTGCATAATTTATAAGCTCAATTATCTCCTCTTTATCCGATACTGCACAAAATTCATCTGCTATGC
>JAFZNF010000155.1 GCA_017553025.1 Clostridia bacterium
CCCTTTAAAGTGTCCAATATCTCCGGGGTAAAAGCTTCATTTACAAGTCCCATATCCTTGTGGCTTGTAACTTTTCCCTTTGGTCCGTTCGTGTCGCTCACGGCAATGCCGCAGCTCTCCTGTCCTCTGTGCTGAAGTGAAACGAGTCCGTAGTAGATAGATCCGGCAACATCCCCACCGTCAAAATCATACATACCAAAAACACCGCACTCCTCACCAAGATGCTTGTAATTCTCAGTCCTACCTTCGTAATTCATTTGTTCTCCTTGTTTTTAAAGAAAAAAATAACCTCAAACACCGAACATTTTAACATTATATCAAGCCCGATTCAATCAGAACTTATTGGCTATACTCATTGGCTAATAGTGGCTAAATTTGTACTAGGATTTGAGTTATTGCCATATAAGGGTAGTTTTACAGCGGTTTCGCATTTTGTCATTCAAGGAATAAAAAAACAAAATACTCAAGCACTGTAAAACTACCCTTATATGGCTTATAACTCAGATTCTACAGAAAAATAGCACTACTACCCCTATGATACTGTTGTGTTCTGTCCATGCTTCTCAAAATGATTATAGATCGCACTGATCGCAAAGCACAGTATTCCGCTTATAAGGAAGCTTATTGCCCGTCCGATAGTATTTTCGTAAGTTATGTCGATCATGATGAACTTAACGACACAGATCATAGAGAGAATAAGTCCATAAATTCGGAGCTCTTTTGCCCCAAAATTCTTGTTAAATCCGATAGCGATACACAGTATTGCAAAAGCCAGAGTTGCAACACTTACGATATATCCGGCCGCATCATAGCCGATAAGCGAAAACAGAAGAATAACTCCAAACTTGATTCCCGCATACAGCTTCTCACCACTGCTGCCGGCAAAGTGTCTGCGAAGATTGACGCACGCAAGCGCTGTCGTAAAGGCAACATTTATTCCCTGCAAAACTGCCCCGTTTATAGTGATGATATTATAAAGTCCTACAGCTATTCCCATCGCATTTATAATATCAAGCCCCGTCAAAATCAACTTATCGCTCACGCCTTTGTCATCCCTGTCAAGCTTTAACAATCTCATAAGCGCATTGAATATTCCAATTGGAATACTTACATACATAAGCTTTAATTCATCATTATAATTAGTGTATTTATCCGAAACAGTGCTAAAAAGATAAAACATGCATGCCTGAACACAGAAATAATAAATAATCTTATAATACATCGACTTATTGATAAAGCCTTCCACCACAAAGACAATAAGCGAATAAGCCAGTGCTACCGAGAAAAAGATAATATTCAATTCTCCCGTAAGCTCAATCACAGCAAGCAGCGCCGCCATTATGAGTGCCTGTGCTCTGAGCAGGTCATGCTTCTTTTTGGCTCCGTAAACAGCCAGCGGAAGAATCGCGACAAAAAGAGCTCCTGTGTTGAAAAAGTCAGGGTATAAAACGTAGGTGCAGATTTCTGCGGCAGCAAACCAGGCAATTATCCAGATATTCTTATATATCAAGGACATATCGTTCTCTGCTTCGCTTTGTTGTAAAAAAGCTGCCATTTCCGCAACAGCCGCAATAGCAAAGAACACCGCCAGGCTGAACCACTTCGGTACTTCCAAGCAATCTGCAAGCAAAAGATATGAAGCAAAAAAGACAATCGCACTTGTAAGAGCCATAACTATCCTATTCGCATCATTTTTCAGCTTTTCGCCCCAAATTGAACATATAAAATAAACCGCACTTATAGCAACGACAAGAATTGCCGAAACAGTAAGCGGAACGCATTTTTCAACATTACTTCCTATTTTTACTGCAAAATAAAAAATAATTCCCAGATTTATATAACTCTGCACAATACGCTGTACGTGATTTTTCCTGAAATTATACTGGAAAGCGGCTCCCATAACGATTAAGTAAATCAAAATAGGTAAAACCAAGGCCTTATCCTGCATATTCCACGCAAGGAATGCAGAAATAATATAACCCGAATTGCCGATAGCCTGAAAAAGTTTGCTCTCTTTTTTGCCCATGAACAAAATAACTCCGCCCCAGACAAGCAAAAGAACATACATAACCACATCACTTATGGCTTTAAAATATATCCTGGTCACAAGTATCGACAGGTAACTACAGCCAAGTCCGCATGCGAGCAACGCTGTAAAAAAGGTGTTATCCGGTCGCTTTTTGTGCTCATAAAACGCAAAGCCCGAAAGAGCAATGCTAACCGTGAACATCATTCCGATCTTAACAGCATCGTTGAGGTAAGGAATAATGAGACTTGCAAACAGAACAAGAGCAATAAATATCAATATGCTTGCAAGTACGCCCATCAAATGCTTACCAATCCACGACTCTGTAGAGCTTCTCTTTGCAGCCGCATAATTCCGGAATGCCGGTTGCGGATTCTGAACATTCGGAACAGTCTGAACAAATTGATTTACAGGTTGTGGATTCTGAACAGGTTGATTTACAGGTTGCGGCTGTGGCTGATTCTGCATCGGCTGATTCTGCATAGGCCGATATGGCATCTGATTCTGTACTCTCTGATATTGCAATTGCCTTTCCTGCTGTTGCATATTTGCTTGCATCTGCGCCTGTTGCTGCATATTCACCTGCATCTGCGGTTGTGGCTGTTGCATATTTGCCTGCATCTGTGCCTGTTGCATATTCGCCCGCATC
>JAFZNF010000015.1 GCA_017553025.1 Clostridia bacterium
CCGATACAGGAGTTGACCTATCTGCCTATAAAAGACTTTTTATTATCGGAAACGAAAATGTCGCAAAGCCTTATTAATAAGTCGTATATTATGCTTAAAAAGACATTAAAAGAAGCGGTAAAACGCAAGATAATAATAGAAAATCCTATTGCCGACCTGAGAAAGCCGAAATCCTCACAGCGTAGAGAAAAAGTTCGTGCGCTTACAACAGACGAGGAAATGAGGCTTTATAAAGTCCTTACAACAGAAGATGTAAACTATTCACATCAAATGTTACTTTCAATGCTCACAGGTATGCGTATGGGTGAAATCAATGCACTTACCCGTAGCGACATTGACCTGCGCTTCAAAACAATTTCGGTAAACAAGACTATGGCAAGAGGCATTAAGGGTGAGGCGTTTGTTTCAGACAGTCCAAAAACCGAAAACGGCAACCGACTTATACCTATATCGGAAACCGTAAAACCGCTTATTGATGAAATAATGTTTTGTGCAGGCAAAGAATTTTTGTTCCAGTGGAACGGTAAATTGGTAAACACCTCACAGGTTAATATGCAGTTTCAAAGAATTATGGAAAAGCATGACATTCTCGATAAAAAGGTTAAGGGCAGAGTATCTCTCCACTCACTTCGCCACACTTTCGCAACCCGTTGTATTGAGGCAGGTATGCAGCCGAAGGTTTTACAGCATTTACTCGGACATTCCGATATAAAAATTACGCTTAACACCTATTGTGATGCTTTTGAGGGCTTTCAAAAAGAAAATATTGCAAAGGCGGACGAGTATTTTGCAGGACTTGGTATAAATCTCGGCACCCCTAAAAAAGCAAAAGAAGCAAGTTGATGGGGCGAATTAAAACTCGACAAATGCTTGTATTTGGTGTATAATAATAAGGTAATATAATGCGCTCATAATTGAACGCATTATATTACCATTTGTGAATTCAGGAGGATATAATGGGCGACAACAACATTCTTACGGACAACAAACCAATGAATAAAGACCCATTTGAGGAGTATCAGCGCGAGTCGGACCCCACCAAGCGTGAGCGTAGCTATGCATGGTATACAGCTATCGGGCTTCAGGCGGTGGACGGACTTAGGACATCCGATTATCTGAAAAAAACCGCTGTTAAAAACATTGAGGGCGACATTACGCTGACAGAGGCGCAGTCGCTCATAGAATCATACTATAAAACCAACCGCAAAAGCGAAGAGCCACGCACCGAAGAGGCGGACAAGGTGTCTTCCCGTATCACGGCTATCATTGCCGAAAAGGGATTTACTTTCTCTGTCGCACAGTATATTTCCATTCACAAGCGCCTTTTTGACGGTATATATAAACACGCCGGAAAGATACGCGATTATAATATCACAAAGCAGGAGTGGGTATTGGATGGCGATACCGTAATTTACGGCGGTGCCACGGAACTGCGTGCAACACTTGAATATGATATTTCCGAAGAAAAGGCGTTCAGCTATTCCGGGCTTTCAATGGATGAGGTAATAAAACATCTGGCACGCTTCATTTCACGCCTTTGGCAGATCCACGTTTTCGGCGAGGGTAACACTCGCACAACGGCGGTATTCTTTATAAAATACCTGCAATCGCTCGGTTTTGACGTTACAAATGATATTTTTGCGAAAAATGCATGGTATTTCCGTAACGCTATGGTGCGCGCTAATTATAATAATCTGCAAAAAGGCGTCCACGAAACAACGGAGTTTCTTGAACTCTTTCTACGCAATCTTCTGCTTGGCGAGAATCATCCGCTTCAAAATAGGACATTGCATATAAGCGGTCTGGTTAAACAGGACTTTGAAGTCGCCAAACAGGACTCTGCGGATGTTAAACAGGACTTTGACCGCTTGACAGGCTCAGGCATTTCTGTTCGTTCAACCAACAATATTATTAAGCTCAAAAATGAGTTTTCATTTGATAAACCATTTGGCAGAATGGATGTTGCAAGAATTCTCGGAATAACAAAATCTCCCGCGTCTGAAATTATAAATAAACTTCTTTCAGTAAAAGCCATTATTTCAGTTACCGGTTACGGAAAAGGGAAGTACAAATTTGACCAAAATTTTTTCAAATAAGGTTAAGTAATTTTGAGATAACGTCCGTTGCACATCGGTTGCACGCAAAGCCTCGAAAAACCCCTTAAAATGGGGACTTTTCGAGGTCATTCTTCGGTCACTCGGACCATATTAGGATACCCGATTGATACAATTTGGGTATCCTCTTTTTATGCTTAAAAATGCCTTTAATAAAGGGCTTTTGTAGATTTCAACTTAAAACACTAACCCCCGATGAAGCAATTTTCACCGGGGATTTTTTGCGTTTTTATATTCTGTTGTCGCACCTTTCTAAAATGCCCCCTCATATTCACACTTTTCTGTTTAGGGGGTTCAAAGTATAGGTATAACGGTGAAAAGAGATGCTTTCTATTAAATGCTTTTATTCAAGACTTTTTCAATTACCCAGGTTGGTGGCTCGGGACAGTTAAGATTAGCATAGGTTTTATTTGTTGTATATTC
>JAFZNF010000156.1 GCA_017553025.1 Clostridia bacterium
CAGGCTCGTTTATGCCGCAGCGTTTTAAGAGTATAGTCGACAAATTCGGAAGCGACCCGCTTGCAATGAAACAGGCAGGCATAGCTTACGCAACCGACCAGGTCATAGACCTTTTTGCGAATAACATAACAAATGTACATATCTATTCAATGAATAAACCCGATGTTGCAGAGAAAATAAAGGGTAATTTATCGGATATTTTAGGAAAGCTATGATTTCAGTTAAAAAGTATGAAAACCTGCCCATAGATTTGGGCGAAATAGCACGGTATATGGGCTGCAAAAGACAGGACTCCCAGGTATCAGAGCTTTTAAACAGCTGTATTAAGGAATGTAACGGCGTTTTAAGTTACAACGTCTGTTTTGATGAATTCCCCATAAGCATTTCGGGAAATACTCTGGAGTTCCCGTTTGCAAAAACAGACTCACGCTCGATTTCAAGGCATCTTGACGGGTTTTCGCACACCGTTGTTTTTGCGGCAACAGTAGGAATTGAGCTTGACCGCCTTATTATGAAATACAGCCGTCTTTCTCCGTCGCGTGCGCTCTGCTTTCAGGCAATCGGCGCGGAGCGTATTGAGGCGCTTTGTGATGCGTTTTGTGAGGATTTGAAGTTGCAAAACACCGAGGTCGGCACGCGTTTTAGTCCAGGCTATGGAGATTTCCCGCTTTCATTCCAGACAGAAATTTTCAAGGTTTTGGATCTGCCGCGAAAAATCGGACTTTCGCTTAATTCTGCGCTTTTAATGTCACCCACAAAATCGGTTACCGCTATAGTCGGCGTAAAATAGTAAAGGAGTGTACTTTTTTGGATATTTTAACCTATCTCAAAGATAATATTGTATACTTAGACGGCGGAACAGGCACTCTCCTGCAAAGTGCAGGTCTTAAACCGGGTGAATTTCCCGAAACGTGGAATATTTCGCACAGCGATATTATTCAAAAACTGCACCGCGATTATTTTGATGCGGGCGCAAACATAGTCTGCACCAACACCTTCGGTGCGAATTGTTTGAAATTTTCAGAAAAAGAATTGGAAGATATCATTTCCTCAGCAATAAAAAACGCGCATCTTGGTGCGGAACAATCAAAAGGAAAACAGCAGAAATTTGTTGCGCTTGATATAGGTCCGTCAGGACGGCTTTTAGCACCGTACGGTGATTTTGATTTTGAGGACGCTGTAAAAACCTTTGCAAAAACGGTAAGGCTCGGCGTAAAATGCGGTATAGACCTCATTTTAATAGAAACTATGAATGACAGCTACGAAACAAAGGCGGCACTTTTGGCGGCAAAGGAAAACAGCAATCTTCCCGTTTTTGTTTCAAACGCTTACGGCGAAGACGGAAAACTTATGACAGGCGCCTCACCCGAGGCTATGTGCGCTCTTTTAGAGGGTATGGGAGCAGACGCTATCGGTGTGAACTGCTCCTTTGGTCCTGCACAGCTTATGCCGACCGTGAAAAAACTTCTTGAAGTTTCATCTGTACCTGTAATTTTAAAGCCGAATGCGGGACTTCCTAAAAGCGTCGGCGGCAAAACTGTTTATGACGTAGCTCCCGAGGAATTTGCGGAAAGTGTTTTAAAGATGCTTAAAGAAGGCGTCAGGGTTGCAGGCGGTTGCTGCGGAACAACTCCACAGTATATAAAGGCGCTCGTTAATGCATCAAAAGGCATAACGCCTGCGGCAATCACGAAAAAAAATCTTTCGGTTATAAGTTCTTATACGCATACTGTGGATTTTAAAAACCGCCCCATACTTATCGGCGAAAGAATAAATCCTACAGGAAAAAAACGGTTTCGTCAGGCGCTTTTGGAAAATGATATTGACTACATTTTAAAAGAGGGTGTAAATCAGCAGGAGAAGGGCGTGCACATTTTAGACGTAAATGTGGGTCTTCCCGACATTGACGAAAAAAATATGCTGAAAGCCTGCGTCTGCGAACTGCAGTCCATTATAGAGCTTCCCCTGCAGATAGACACCTCCGACACCTCCGCTTTAGAGGCAGCTTTAAGGCGCTATAACGGAAAGGCTATGATAAATTCAGTAAACGGAAAAAAATCGTCTATGGACGCTGTATTTCCGCTTGTAAAAAAATACGGAGGATTGGTTGTCGCACTCACTCTTGACGAGGACGGCATACCCCAAACCGCTAAAGGCAGATTATCCGTTGCCTCAAAAATTTTAAAAGAGGCGGAAAAATACGGTCTTGGCGTGAGCGACCTGATTTTTGACCCTCTTGCAATGGCAGTCAGCGCAGATAAAAACGCTGCAAAAACCACTCTTGAGTCGGTACGGCTCATATCGGAAGAACTCGGTGCAAATACCGTTTTGGGCGTTTCAAATATATCTTTCGGACTTCCATCGCGCGACAGCATAAACAGCATATTCTTTGCAAATGCTTTGGAAAATGGTTTATCGGCTGCAATTATGAACCCTTACTCCGAAAAAATGCTTGAAACTTATTATTCATACCGTGTAATAGCAGGGCTTGACGATAATTGCTCGGGCTACATCGAAAATTTATCTAAGCAGCCAAAGCCTTGCGAAAGTACATTTTCAGAAGATACTGACACCGATTTGGGAGCATCTCTTACCAGAGCTGTTTTGAAAGGCTTTAAGGAAGATGCTGCTAAAATCACAAAAAAAATGCTTAAAACATATGAACCGCTTTCAATAATAAACAATTATGTAATTCCCGCCCTCGACTCGGTCGGAAAGGGATTTGAAGAAAAAACTGTATATCTTCCCCAGCTTTTAATGAGTGCGGAAACGGCGAAATCGGCTTTTGAGGAAATCAAGCTCGCATTTTCGGGTACAGCTCAAAAAGAGAAAAAATGCGCAGTTGTCATAGCAACAGTAAAGGGCGATATTCACGATATCGGGAAAAATATCGTGAAATTGTTGCTTGAAAACTACGGTTTTTCCGTATCCGATTTAGGAAAGGACGTACCTTGCGAGAAAATAGCTGACGAAACGGTAAGGCTCAGGGCACCTATTGTGGGATTAAGCGCATTGATGACCACAACTGTACCGCAAATGGAAGAAACCATCAGAATTTTGCGAAAACGCGCGCCCTGGTGCAAAATAATAGTAGGCGGCGCAGTTTTAACACAAGAGTACGCCGATTCAATCGGTGCGGACAAGTATGCAAAGGACGCTATGGAATCGGTAAGATATGCAGAAAGTATAAATGAAAAAATTTAAGGACAGAGCCTTGGCTCTGTCCTTTTATTTTGCAAAATAGATATAAATCATAATAAGTGCTTCTCCGCGTGTTACCGACCTTTTAGGATAGAACTTTCCGCTGCCGTCGCCGTTTATTATCTTTTCTGCTTTCAAAATCGCAATATACCCTTTATTTTCGGTAACATCTGTAAAAGGTGCCTCAAATATGTCATTATATTTTGCGTATCTTTCTGCTCCCATCTCGCGTATCATAAATATTGCCGCATTTTCCCTTGTTAAAATGCTTTCATCTGCTCTTTCATCGGCGGAAATTGTGCCGTTTCTTACCATTCGCTTATAAATCTCGTCAGTGTCCGCCTCATATCCAAAAGCCTTGTTTAAGAGTGCAAAGTATTCCGCCTGAGTTATCGCCTCATCAGGCTTTAATTCCCCGCCGTCAATTCCTATTCCATAGTCCGCAAGTGCCAAAAATATGTCCTTTGCATAATGTCCGTCTATATCGGAATAGGAGATTTTACTTGTTTTGCCTAAATCGTCGCCGTTATAGTCCATAAGGCTTGCTTTTAAAGGATTTATCATAAATCCTTTATCCTCCCCGTCCTTGCCTATATAGTAAATCGGCTGTGCGGTTTTATCTTCATTGTTTACCGCATACCCCAGCTCAAAACCTACCGCATCAAAGGCATACTCCGCCGCATCATTTTGTGAAATCACACCGTCAGCAGACGGAAAATCCACATTCTTTGTGTATGACAGGCCATATGCTGTTATGTTGTCCTCATTATCAAAGTCAAAATATGCGGTGTTTCCGACCACGTCAAGACCTGCTACAGTACGGACAAATTCAACAGCTCCCTCATATTCCGACTCTCTTATACGAAATTCGGACGCTTTATCCCCTGCCAAATCCGAAAATGCTTTCTGCGCTTTTTTCTCCTCCGTTTTGCGGTTTTTCCTGTCCTTCTTTTCTTCATATGTATAGTTATCAAAGCTCAGAATTTCTCCGCTTTTTGCATCAAGACTCACACTTATATATCTGTCTTCATTTGAAAAGCCGAGCTGATAAACATACTCATTCTTATCAAAGAAATCTCTGTTTAATGAAATATACTCACGCTCAAAACCTTTGGGCATTGCTATAATTTCATTATTTCTTGCCGTATCTGTTGCCTTTTCCTCGCTTAAAAGTCCTGCTATTCTTTCCGTTTCTAAAAGCTCTGCGGGGGTAAAGCCCTTTGCGTCAACCGCGTCTTCAGCTTCTGATGCATTTCTGCCATAAAATATTTCCCCGCCGTATTGCATTTCATAGGCTGTTCCGTCATAAGCGTTTATCGCAAGACCGCTGTCATTTGGAACGTATTCAAGATATGCAGTTATCTCTTTTTTACTGTAATCTCTCTTAAATTTATATCTTAGCGTCGGCGGCAAAACCTTTTTATATGCCTCCTTTGCCTCTGCTTCGCTTATAATGCCGTCAATACCCTTAAAACCTATTTCCGATAAGTAGTTTATATAAAAACCCGAAACTTCTTTTGTCTTCTTTGAAACCGAAATATAGCCCGTCTGACCTAAAACAGGTATTCCGTTTTCCTTTCGGTAAATATTCATCGTGTAATCTTCAGCAAGTACAGACTTTTCCGTTTGCGGCACGATTTCGATATTTTCATAAATATCAGGATTTATTCTTCTTATAAACTCTTTTGATATTTCAAGAGCTTCATCTTC
>JAFZNF010000157.1 GCA_017553025.1 Clostridia bacterium
ACAGTAATTCTTTAAGGTCTTCTCAACCGCCGCCGTGGACAGCGGTTTCCCGCCGCGCCCCAAAAAGAGAGGACCGCTGTCCCGTACATTCTCGGGATCCTTATAAAGATAGTCATATATCGCATTGTTTACCTGTACCGGCATAAAAATCTCCTGCTGGTCGCCGCCCTTTCTCGTTACTATAAAGGACTGGGTATCAAAATCCACGTCGGTCACCTGAAGATTTACAAGCTCGCTTACACGGACTCCCGTTCCAAGATATGTGGTAAAAATCGCAATATCCCGCTCCTTTTTATTTTTGTATTCGGTAAGATTGCGTCCTTCAAAATACTTTTCGCCGTTATAGATAACGTCGATAAGCTGCATCGTTTCCTGACTGGTCAAAGGCTTTTTTATTTTTTGGTGCAGCTTGGCAAAATCCACCTTATCGGTTACGTTCTGCGAGATCTGCTCCGTCTTGTAAAGGTATATGAACATTCCCCTGACCGCCGAAAGCTTCCTGTTTATGCCGTAGGCGGAATTTCTGCAGATCCTCTTTATTGGCTTCCCCGCAGGCGAGGTATACTCGGTTTCGTATTCCCTTAGATACGCCTTGAATCTGATAAGGTCGGCGGGAGTGACTTTTTCTATATGCATAAGCGTAAAGTCTTCGTTTTTTTCAACATCACGGAAACGGAATTTCCTTAAATAATTGAGGAAAACCTTTACGTCCAGGCTGTAGCCGAGCTGCGTGTTTATGCTCTCACCGTTATAATACTCCTCGATATATGTAAAAACAAAATCGGGCAGCTCGCTCAAATAATTGCTCAGATAATGACGTTTTACCAAAATTTTCACCCCTTACCGCAATTTCTCGGTATGATTATATATTTATTTTTGGTATATTTCAATAAAATTTACCGATTTGTAACATTTTTTTCATAATTTCTATAGACGAAACGGAAATAATATAGTAAAATATATATAAGTGTGTAAAAAGGAAAGGATGAATGTTAATGTCAATTCTCATAAACGGTGAGCTGGGCGAAATATCTGTTGATAACAGTGTTGTTGCATCCATTGCTGGATCTGTTGCCACAAAGTGCTACGGCGTGGTAGGCATGGCATCCAAAAACAGAAAGGACGGAGTTATCAGACTCCTCAAAAAGGACAGTATCTCAAGAGGCGTTTCGGTCAGCGTACAGGACAGCGGTATGGTAATAGATCTACACATAATCGTTGAGTACGGCGTAAATATAAATGCGATCTGCGACAGTATCGTTCATAATGTACAGTATCAGCTGGAGCATAATACCGGACTTAAGGTTACCAAGGTGAATGTTTTGGTTGAATCTGTCAGAGTCAAGGAGTAAAGAATTATGATAAACGGAAAAATACTTGCACAGATGTTTTTGTCCGGTGCAAATAATTTGTATAATAAGCGTCATATCGTTGACGAGCTTAACGTTTTTCCCGTACCTGACGGAGATACCGGAACAAATATGTCAATGACTGCGCAGAATATGGCTAAATCTCTTAAAGAGGTCCAGTCGGACTCGGC
>JAFZNF010000158.1 GCA_017553025.1 Clostridia bacterium
ATTACCTCGCCTTGTTTTTTAGCAGAAAGCGCCTTGAACTCCTTTGGCGAAACACCGCAAACTGCGTATATGTAGCTTATAAGCTCTGCTTTTGAAAGACAGTCATAATCCTCCATCACCAGACGCGTAAATTTAGTGCTTGTTGCCTGCTTTTCAGTCAGTCCGCTCTCTTCTGGCGGACAAAGCGGATTTTCAAAAGAAGAAAATCTGCTGTTTTTATGTCCGTGTGCTATAAAATTTATAAAAGAAACCACTTCCAAAAGCTCATCTTTTGAGTTTATCGGCTCACTTTTAAATCTGTCATAAAAGAGTTTACCGCTCATACCGCGTGTTCTGTTGCAATACCTTGCATAGCTGGTGCAAATAGGCTTTAAAACCGCTCCCGCATTTTCATCTTTTACATCTATGACCATATGCACGCGGTTCTCCAAAAGCAGATACGCCAAAACCTTGACATTCCTGTCTTTTATTTTTTCTTTCAGTATTGATAAAAAAGTTTCAAAATCGTTATCTCTCAAAAAAAGCGAATTTACTCCCCTCATCAAAATATGATAAATTCCCGTTTTGCTTACTTCCCTTTTTTTTCTTGCCATAATAACACCTCCTATTATCGCGGGCATCTAATTATAACATATTTTGCGTCCCTTTACAACAGTTTTGCAAAAAAAGAAAGGCGCATCGCCTTTCTATTTTTCCAAAACATCAGCAATTCGTTTGCTGGCAAATCCATCACCGTAGGGATTTGAAGCCTTACTCATCTTAGCATACTCATCTTCGTTTTCAAGCAGGTTTTTAAATTCCTTGTATATGGTATCCTCATTCGTGCCGACGAGTTTTAGTGTCCCCGCTTTTATACCCTCGGGGCGTTCTGTTGTATCGCGCATAACAAGCACAGGTTTACCGAGCGACGGCGCCTCCTCCTGAATACCTCCGCTGTCGGTAAGGATAAGATAGCTTCTGCTTAGAAAATTGTGAAAATCCAAAACATCTAAAGGCTCTATTATGCGTATCCTGTCACAGCCTGACAAAACCTCATCTGCAGCCTTTCTGACCGCAGGGTTTAAATGTATCGGATAAATCGCTTTTATATCAGGATATTCTTCAATAATCCGCCTTATTGCGCGGAACATATTATGCATAGGCTCGCCTAAGTTTTCGCGTCTGTGAGCAGTAATCATAATAAGACGCGAATTCTTTGCCCAATCAAGCTCCTGATGCGAGTAATCAGTCCTTATAGTTGTTTTAAGCGCATCAATTGCCGTATTGCCTGTGACAAAAATTGAATCGGGATTTTTGCCTTCTCTTATCAAATTGGATTTTGAAAGCTCTGTCGGCGCAAAATTATACTTTGCGATAATTCCAACAGCCTGACGGTTAAATTCCTCAGGGTACGGCGAATAGATATTATAAGTCCTCAGTCCTGCCTCAACGTGACCCACAGGAATTTGCATATAAAAGCACGCAAGCGCTGTCACAAATGATGTGGTAGTATCGCCGTGAACAAGCACAGTATCAGGTTTTTCCTTTTCCAAAACTGCTTTTATCCCGTTTAAAATTCCCGTCGTAATATCAAAAAGAGTCTGATTTTGCTTCATTATGGAAAGGTCATATTCCGGCTCAACGCAAAACGCTTTTAAAACCACGTCAAGCATCTGTCTGTGCTGACCTGTCACCAAAACAACAGTTTTTATATCTTTTCGGCTTTTCAATTCATTTACCAGGGGGCACATTTTTATTGCCTCAGGTCTTGTCCCGAATACAACCATTATTTTTTTCATAAAACTGCCTCCGAATACCGTATAGTAATTATCTGAAAATCATATCGCTCCTTGCAGGACCGTTAGACACCATTTTTATCGGATACCCAAGCTCTTTTTCGATAAATTCAATATATTTTCTGCAATTTTCGGGTAAATCCTCATATTTTTTAATTCCGCGTATATCACATTTCCAGCCAGGAAGTTTTACAAGCACAGGCTTTGCGACATTCAATTTGTCTGTTGTCGGAAAGCTCTTCGTTATTTCTCCGTTTACGTCATACCCCACACATACAGGGATTTCATCAAGGTAGCCCAAAACGTCCAAAACGGTAAATGCAACCTGTGTTGTACCCTGTACCATACATCCGTAACGGCTTGCAACACAGTCAAACCAACCCATTCGCCTCGGTCGTCCCGTTGTTGCGCCGTATTCACCGCCGTCACCGCCTCTGCGTCTTAACTCGTCCGCCTCATCTCCGAAAATCTCCGAAACAAACGCGCCTGCACCTACTGCCGAAGAATATGCCTTTACAACTGTTATAATCTCTTTAATTTCATATGGCGGTATAGAGGCTCCGCAAGCGCCGTAACCGGCTATGGTAGGTGATGAGGTTGTGAACGGATATATGCCGAAATCAGGGTCCTTAAGGCTTCCGAGCTGACCCTCCAAAAGGATATTTTTGCCCTCACTAATCGCCTTATGCATAAATTCTACCGAATTTACAACATACGGCTTAACCATTTCGCGGTATTCTTTTAAGGTCTCAAAAAGCTCCTCTGCCACCAAAAGCGGTTTATGATAAATATGTTCTATTATGAGATTTTTATATTCAACTGTATTTTTAACCTTTTCAAAAAGAATGTCATCATCTTGCAAAAGTTCCCATACCTGGAAGCCTGTTTTTGCGTATTTATCAGAGAAAAACGGCGCTATACCTGACTTTGTCGAGCCGAATTTACGGTCTGAAAGCCTCTCCTCCTCATAAGTATCAAGCAAAATATGATAAGGCATCAAAACCTGTGCGCGCTCTGATACCAAAATATTAGGTCTTTTTACTCCCTGTTTTTCAATTTCCGCAATTTCACCAAAAAGCTTTGGTATATCAAGCGCAACGCCGTTACCTATCATATTTATAACATTTTCGTTAAACGAGCCTGACGGCAGAAGATGAAGTGCAAATTTGCCGTACTCATTCACTATTGTATGACCTGCATTCGCACCGCCCTGAAATCTTATTACGATATCTGCGTCCTTTGCAAGCATATCGGTGATTTTTCCCTTTCCCTCATCACCCCAGTTTGCTCCGACTACTGCTTTTACCATTATGTTTTACCTCTTCTTTTTTATTTATTATCGGCAAGTTTTCGTCCCATTAAAACGCCCATAACCGATGCCATCATAAGTCCTCTTGTCCAGCCGCTTGAGTCACCCAAACAATGAAGTCCCTTAATACTTGTATTAAAGTCATTATCCATCTTGACGCGGTTTGAGTAGAATTTCAGCTCCGGCGAGTACAAAAGCGTTTCATACGATGCAAATCCCGGAACAACCAAATCCACCGCTTTTATAAAGTTTATAATGTTCATCATTGAACGGTACGGAAGTGCCGCCGTAATATCCCCTGCAACCGCGTCCGGAAGGGTAGGTTTTAAATTACTTTGTGCAAGCTCTTTAGGCCAGGTTCGTTTTCCGCTTAAAATATCGCCGAACCGCTGTACCAAAATATGTCCGTTTGCCAGCATATTTGTAAGTTCTCCGATTTTCTGCGCATACGCAATAGGCTGATTAAACGGCGTGGAGAAATTATGCGAACACAAAATTGCAACATTTGTATTGCTTGACTTTTTCTCTTTATAGGAATGACCGTTTACAACAGCCAGGTTATTATCGTAATTTTCCTGGCTGACAAATCCGCCCGGGTTTTGGCAAAAAGTTCTGACCTTGTTTTTAAAAGGCTCAGGCCAGCCGATCAGCTTTGATTCATACAAAACCTCATTCACGCGCTCCATAATCTCATTTCTGACCTCAACACGTACACCGATATCAACCGTCCCCGGCTCGTGAGCTATGTTGTGTTCGCTGCAGATATGCTCAAGCCATTCTGCTCCTCTCCTGCCTGTTGCAACAATTATATGCTCAGCCATTATCTCGGTATTTTGAGCGCCGTTCGTAATATATGCTCCACGGCATATATCGCCCTCTAAAATAAGATTGGTACATTCACAGCCGAAAAGAATTTCAACTCCGTTATCCTGAAGATACTTTTCTATTGCAAGATAGAGATTTTGTGCCTTTTCGGTACCTAAATGGCGAATAGGGCAATCAACCAGCTTCAATCCCGCCTTAATCGCATTTTTCCTTATTTCCTTTACATCTTCCGAGTTGTTTATGCCTTCGATTTTTGTGTCCGCGCCGAATTCAAGATATATTTTATCGGTATATTCTATCATTTCACGGACGATATCTTCCCCGATTAAAATCGGTAAATCCCCGCCGACATCGGGAGACAGTGACAATTTTCCGTCGGAAAATGCGCCTGCGCCGGAAAAACCCGTTGTTATATGGCAATAGGGTTTACAGTTCATACATTTATGCGTTTTTTCCTTAGGACAACTGCGCTTTTCTATGCTCTGCCCCTTTTCTACAATGATAATACTCTCTTTTGAACCGCGTCTTATCATCTCAAGTGCAGTGAAAATTCCCGCAGGCCCTGCGCCGATAATCAAAACGTCTTTTTTCATACAAATCTCCTTTACCGTTCCTCCCTGAAATACGGAAGACCGAGGCTTTGCGGCGGCTGATTTTCTTTCTTATTCCGCACACTCGTAAGGATAAGAACAACCATAGTTACAACATACGGGAGCATCTCAAAAAGTTTTTTCGAGCTTACCGTTATATTCGGAATATAGGTCGGGATAACATAAAGACCTCCGAAAAGAATTGAGCCTAAAATACTTACGCTTGGCTTCCAGGTCGCAAAAATTACCAAAGCTATTGACAGCCAGCCTCTGTCACCGAAGGCATTGTTTGACCAGACTCCGTTTGCGTAATCCATAACATAGTAAAGTCCGCCAAGACCTGCAACAGCACTGCCTATACAGGTAGCAAGGTACTTATATTTTGTTACATTTATACCCGCTGCATCTGCTGTCTGCGGACTTTCGCCGACAGCTCTAAGGTGCAGTCCCGCACGCGTTTTATTCAGGAAATATGATGCGCAAAGCGCAATAATTATTGCAAGATATGCTAAAAATCCGTAGGATAAAAACACCTGACCGAACCAACCGCATTTATCTGCAAACGGAAGCACCGTTTTAAAAGCTCTGCTCGTACTTGACAGCGAAATTGACGGCACATCGCTGCCTGTAATGGTAATCAAAGAACCTCCGAAAAAGTTGCCTATACCTATTCCGAAAGTGGTAAGTGCAAGTCCCGTAACATTTTGATTTGCACGAAGTGTTACCGTTAAAAAGCAGTATATAAGTCCCATAAGCGAAGCGCCTATAACACAGCACAAAAACGGTATTAGCACTGCAAGAAGCGGATTTACCGACTGCGCACCGACTGCCTGCTCATACAAAAATGCTCCTGCCACGCCGCTTATAGCACCCACATACATTATCCCCGGAATACCCAGATTTAAATGCCCCGATTTTTCGGTCAAAATCTCGCCTGTCGAGCCGTAAAGAAGCGGAATTCCCTGCATAACCGCACGCTGTATAATTATCGGTATCATTTGAGTTCCTCCTCTTGTTTACTGTTAAACTTGATTTTATAGTTTATGAAAAATTCACTGCCTATTATGAAGAAAATGATAATTCCCGTGATTATATCAGAAAATGAGTCATTAAGACGGAATTTTTCTGATATTTTTGATGCGCCCTTGCCAAGGAATACTATCAAAAACGATGTCATAACCATAAAAATCGGATTGAATTTTGCAAGCCAAGACACCATTATTGCCGTAAAGCCTCTGCCGCCAGCCGTACTGCTTTTTAAGGAATGGTCCGTTCCTGCGACAAGCAAAAGTCCCGCAACACCGCAAAGCGCTCCCGAAAGCACCATTGTACGTTTTATAACCTTTTTAACATTTATCCCTATATAGCGTGCGGTATTTTCACTTCCGCCCACTACCGAAATCTCATAACCGTGCTTACTGTACTTTAAGTATATGAACATAAATAACGTAATAACCGCGACTATGATTATATTAAGAAGATATGCCTTTCCGCCGATTACAGGCAGACGTCCGTATTCTAAAATCCTGGGCGTTCCCGAACCCTTTGGCATAGACCATTCAAGTGTAAAATATGCAACGAGCTGAGTTGCTATATAGTTCATCATAAGTGTGAAAAGCGTTTCATTTGTGTTCCAACCCGCCTTAAAAAATGCGGGAATATATGCCCATACAGCGCCTGCCGTCACGCTCGCAACTATTAAGATAGGGATAAGAACACTGTCTGGTACTTTTCCGCCCCAAAAAATTATACACATAGCCGCAGCCAGACCGCCCATAAGCACCTGACCCTCTGCGCCGATATTCCAGAACCGCATCTTAAAGGCAGGCGTTACTGCAACCGATACGCAAAGCAGCATCGCAACCTCCTGCCAAAGACTCCATCTTAGACGGTTAGTTCCAAGCGCACCCATATACATAGTCTGATAAACTTTAAGCGGATTAAGACCCGTCAATGACAGGGTGACAAGTCCGCAAACCACCATTGCGGCGAGAATTGCAGCAAGCCTTATAGACCAGGCTTTCCACCACACAAGTGCGTCTCTTTTCGCGATATGAAACAACGGTTCTCTGATTTTTTTGCCTGCATTACTCATTTGCTTCACCCTCGCTTTCCTGATATGATGTCTTTGTCATCATATACCCAATTTCTTCCTTAGTTGCCGTTCTCGCGTCAACCGTACCTGCAATTTTTCCGCCGCCGATTACTACAATTCTGTCACAAAGCTCTAAAAGTACGTCCAAATCCTCTCCGACGAAAATTACTGCAGCTCCCTTTCTTTTTTGCTCATTTAAAAGATTATATATTATATATGCAGAATTTATATCAAGACCCCTTACGGGATACGCCGCCATAAGCACGGTGGGAGATGACGAGATTTCACGTCCTACAAGTACCTTTTGTACGTTTCCGCCCGACAGACGCCGTACGGGTGTACCGACGCCGGGTGTTACAACTTCCAATCGCTCTACAATATCGTCTGCAAGATTTTTAGGTGCCTTTCTCTCCAAAAATACCGATTTCCCTTTGCGGTAGCTCCTGAGCATTATATTGTCTACAATATCCATACTGCCAACAAGTCCCATACCGAGTCTGTCCTCAGGTACAAATGCGAGCCTTACACCCATTTCCCTTATTTGGCGCGGCGTTTTATCACGCAAATTCTCCGTTTCCCCTGTTTTTGGATTTATATATGTTATTTTTCCGTCATTTAAGTGCTGAAGCCCCGCAATAGCCTCCAAAAGCTCACGCTGACCGCTGCCTGCAATACCTGCGATTCCCAAAATTTCTCCTGAATTTGCCGTAAAGGACACATTATCTAAAAGTTTTACTCCGTCACGGTTTACACAGCTTATATTCTCAATCAAAAGCCTTTCGGCAACATTTTTCGGTTCGCTTCTTTCAATGTTTAAGCTCACCTTCTTGCCCACCATCATCTCTGTAAGCTTTGCCTCGTCCGTTTCTGATGTTTTTACCGTTCCGACATACTCGCCTTTTCTCAAAACGGCAACTCTGTCCGAAAGGGAAAGAACTTCGTGAAGTTTATGCGTGATAATTATTATCGTCTTTCCGTCTTCGCGCATTTTTCTCAGCACATTAAACAGCTTTGTAGTCTCCTGCGGAGTCAAAACTGCAGTAGGCTCGTCAAGAATTAGTATATCAGCACCGCGAAACAGTACCTTTATTATTTCAACCGTCTGCTTTTCCGAAACAGACATCTCATATATCTTTTTCGACGGATCAATGTCAAAGCCGTACTGCTCGCTGATTTTTCTTATTTCCTTTTCATATTCCTTTATATCAAATCTGCCGTTATCTGTAAGCCCTAAAACGATATTTTCCGCAGCGGAAAATATGTCGACAAGTTTAAAATGCTGGTGAATCATTCCTATTTTATGCTCAAATGCATCTTTAGGCGAGCGTATTACAACTTCCTTGCCGTCAATGAAAATTTCACCGCTGTCGGGAAAATATATCCCCGAAATCATATTCATAAGCGTTGTTTTTCCGCTGCCGTTCTCCCCTAAAACGGACAGTATTTCACCGCGGTTTACCGTCATTGAAACATCTTTGTTTGCAATTGTGCTTCCAAAGCTCTTTGTTATATTTTTAAGCTCTACTGCAGGTATTTGACTCACTTTTTATCCTCCTTATATGCATTTTACTTTTTTGTTTTAAAAAAATACAGATACATTTTCTGTGTTTTTTTAAGACAAAAAAACAAGTTGAGGCGGAGAAGAAATTCTTACTCCGCCTTTTCCTTATTTATAATCTTAGAACATTTTGTTCAGAAGTGTTATACCGTCGATATTTAAATCGAAGTAAGGAGCTGAACGCATTTCTGATTCGTGGAAGTATCCGTCTTTAATAACTTCTGTATCAGGAGTGTAATTCTCGTCTGTATCTACATCTGCAAGATATGAGTCAAGAGCTTTTCCTTCTACAGTAAATGCATCTGTTGCAAACACCTTGATTTTTCCGCTCTTTATATCTTCTTCTACAGCCTTCAAAGCTTCCTTTGTACCCTTTGCAGCTGCGATATCATTTACTTCTGTAAGTTTAACTGAACCTTCCTCAAGTCCGCCTACCCAATCTGCATCGATTTCCTTGCCGTTTTCATAGCAGTCGATTACATACTTGTAGTAAGGAGCCCAGTCAATTCTTGAAGAAATGATGAACGTGTTCGGGCAAGCTGCCTGTGTGCTTCCGTTATAAGAAACGTTAGGAATATTTGCGTTCTCACAAGCTGTAGGAGCGCCCATTGAGTCAGCGTGCTGGCTGATCAATTTACAACCGTCGCTTATTAACTTTGTAGCTGCTTCCTTTTCCAATGCTTCGTCATACCAGCTGCCTGTGAACTGAACTTCCATTGTAGCTGTCGGGCAAACTGAACGAGCGCCCAAGAAGAAAGATGTGTAACCTGAAATAACTTCTGCATATGTATATGCACCTACATAACCGATTTTAGCATCTTCTGCTGCGAACTCGCCATTCTCAATCATTTCGTTAAGTTTCATACCGGCTGCAACACCTGCAATGTATCTGCCTTCATAGATTGAAGCGAATGCATTGTGGAAGTTTGCAAGATTTTCTGTATGAGCTGTTGTTCCTGTTGCGTGACAGAACTGAACTTCAGGGAATTCCTTTGCAGCCTTCAACATATAAGGCTCGTGTCCGAAACTGTCTGCAAATACTATGTTACAGCCCTGGTCTGCAATGTCTGCTGCTGCTTCATAGCACTCATTACCTTCGGGAACGTTTGTCTTGAAGATAACCTGTTCATCTGTAAGGTTTAATTCTTTCTGAACTTCTCTTGCTGCGTCCATAAAGTTTTTGTCATAAGTTGAGTTTTCATCGTGCAGGAATATGAAACCTAATTTAAGGTCTGCATTTGCGTTTTCCTCAACCTTTTTTCCGCAGCTTGTAAGTGCGAAACAAGATGCTGCAACCATTGCAAGCACCATTAATAAGGATACTACTTTTTTCATAATGATACCTCCACGCCTTTTAGGCATTTTTTTGATTTATGTAAATTTAATTTACATCAGGTTAATCTTGCTTGCGGAACTTTATTGTGCCGTCCGTCATTTTATCTATTATGGCAAGAGATTCTACTCTTACCCCCTCGTTTCTCAAGGCGTCGCCGCCGCCCTGAAATCCCTTTTCTATTGCAGTGCAGGCGCCTTTAACAGCGGCTTTCGCCTGATTTGCAATGCTCAAGAGTCCCTTTAAAGCATTTCCGTCTGCCAAAAAATCGTCTATAATCAAAAGCCTGTCCTGTTCTTTAATATATTCACGGTCAACTGATATGGTATTTACCGTTCCTTTTGTGAATGATTTTACTTCTGCGCAAAGCCTGTCAGCCGACATATTCTTGGCCCCGCCTTTTTTGGCAAAAACAACGGGCACTCCCATTTGAAATGCTGCCGCTACTGCAATCGCTATGCCAGACGCCTCAACCGTGAGAATTTTAGTTACTCCGTCTCCGTCAAACAGGCGCGCTATCTCTTTCCCCATTTCCTTTAAAAACGCCGTATCTATCTGCTGGTTTAAAAAACTGCCCACTCTCAGGACATTCCCCGATAAAACCTGCCCCTCTTTTACTATTTTTTCCTCCAGCGCTTTTATGGAAATCACCTCTTTTAACTAAAAAAACATATCTTAAAAAGATATGCTGCCAATACTCCCGTTCTTTCCAATAGTCGCAATTTTTACGGCATCGCGGTAGAAACATTCGGACCGTATATCCCGAATTTATATTGGCAATATGTTAAATCTTAACTTAAAATCATATTACCATAATTACAAACCTATGTCAATCTTTTTTCACATTATTTTAGCTTTTTTGACAAAAGTTCCAATTTTTTTTGAATTTGTTGTCTCTTTTTATATATTTTCAATGTATAATACAATATATTGTATTATGCCTGCCACAAAATTCTATATATAGAAAAGTATAAGGGCAGAGCTTTCTCGCTCCGCCCCTACACTTAAACTATATATAAGAGAATATAAAGCATTTGCAGTACGCTTCCTGCGACTACGAATAAGTGGAATATTGAATGCATATACTTATACTTTTTTTGCAGTCCGTAAAAAATCACACCCACGGTATAGGCAACTCCTCCCCAGAACAAAAGTCCGATACCGCCCCGCTCTTTTAGAAAATCGTATGCCCTGTATGCACCCAAAATGCACCAACCCATAGCAATATAGCATATAACCGAAAAAACGCGGTATCTTCTTAAATCAATAGCATTAAGCAGTATTCCTAAAATTGCTGCCGCCCACACTATCCCGAAAATCCACCAGGAAAGGCGCGCGTCAAACTCCCTGAGCGCTGTAAGGCATATGGGCGTATAACTTCCTGCAATAAGTATGAAAATCGAGCAATGGTCGATAACCTGGAACACTTTTTTTGCCTTGAGGTCGGGATTAAGTCCGTGATAAATGCTTGAGCAGGTGTATAAAATTATCATTGACGCTCCGTAAATGCTGCTGCCCACAACGCCATATGAATTTTTATGTATAGCTGCAAAAACTACGCACAAAACCACTGCCGATATTCCGACAGCTCCGCCCGCTATATGCGATACCATATTAAATATCTCCTCCCCCCGTGTATACACCGGAAGTATTCTCTCATCAAGTTTTTGCCGTTTCATATCTTATACCTCGTTTTTATTATTATTTTAACTTATATTTATTATTATTTAATTGACATTTTATCTGCTCCGCTGTATAATATACCTATATTAAAGCGGAGGTTATATAAATGTATATTGAAAAGGATAAATTCATAGACACTTTTACCCAAATGTCCGACGAAACTTCCCGTCCGAGTCTGCCTCTCTGGAACGAGCTTCCCGACATAGAGCTTTATATGGACCAGGTTATTTCCATAATTGCAAAGTACTTTAAAAATACTTCTTCGGAAAAAATATTAACCCCGTCTATGGTAAATAACTATGTCAAGCTCGGTACAATTCCTGCGCCCGTTAAAAAGAAGTATTCAAAATCGCATCTTGCATATCTTTTTATGGTATGCACCTTAAAGCAGACGCTTGATATGGCTACAATTCAGAAAATCATTCCCGTCGGACCCCCGCCGTCCGCCATAGACTATATCTCTAATTCTTTCGTCAAAAATCAAGGCAAGGCTTATTCCTACGTTACCCAAAATGGTTTAAATGTCGCCGTTCCGATTTTTGAAAATGAGGGCGAAAATCAGGATAGGTTAAATGACCTGCTCCTGCAGGTTGCGTCCTGTGCAAATATTTTCAAGCTCCTGACCGAAAAGCTGTCCGACTGCAGGAAAGATAACCCTTAAAACCGCATAAGGCGGTTTTTTATTATTCTACATATTTTTGTCTTCTTATTTTATTGGTAGTGGTTTTTTCAAACGCCTCTTTTTCTAATATAATCTCCTGAATTTGCTTATACTTCGGCAGTTTTGAAAGAGATAAAGCTACCTTTTCTTTAAGCTCGTCAAATTCTATCGGCATATCGGGATTTACAAAAATCCTCGCTGTAAGACTCCTCTGATATCCGTCCGCGTCTTTCTTTGAAAACACGATTGTTTCCTTTACTTCGGGAATTGCCAGGAGGTATTCTTCAATTTCTTCAGGGAAAATATTTTTACCGTTAGTTAAAACTATAAGATTTTTCTTGCGTCCTGTAATTATGAGCTGTTTCTTATCGGTAAATTTTCCGTAATCACCCGTATAAAACCAACCGTCTTTAAGAACTTCTTCGGTTTTTTCAGGCTCCTTGTAATATCCAAGCATTACGCTGTCGCCCTTAACCTTGATTTCCCCTATTCCGTCTTTGTCGGGAGAGTCAATCCGCACCTCGTTGCACGGAAGAGTGACCCCCACTGTAACAGGGTCGTCAAAACGCTCGCGGTTTCCCGTTACCAAAGGCGAACACTCTGTTATACCGTACCCCGTCTGCAAAGATATTCCTATATCATCAAAAAAGTATGCTATTTCAGGGCGCAGAGGCGCGCCTCCGCAGATAAATTTTTTCATATTTCCGCCAAAAACCGAATGTATTTCGCCGAAAAACTGTCTTCTTTTATCAATGCCCACTGCAAGAAGCGTCTTGCTGAGTGCCAATAGCATTTTAAAGCCTTTTTCCTTGCCCTTTTTCCTGATATTTGCCCAAATTCTTTCATAGAAAAGCTCTGCAAAGGCAGGCACAATCATCATATATGTCGGTTTAAACAAAAGCAGGCTTTTTGTAACGCTCTTTAAACTCTTGTTTATGCAGACCGTTGACCCCTCGTGAACAGCCATTAAAAGCCCGCCCACCAGCTCATAGGAATGGTGATAAGGCAGAACCGAAAGCGCTATTCCCGAAACGTCCGCTATCTCAAGCCCCGAGCATACGCAGGCAAGCATATTTTTTTCCGACAGCATAACTCCCTTAGGATTGCCTGTAGTTCCCGACGTGTAAAGTATCATCTTCATATCGCTCGGGTCATTTAATTCAACACTGCCAAAACTGCTGTCACCGTTTTCTAAAGCTTTTTTCCCTCTGCTAACAAGGCTCATCAAGCCGTTTTCTTCATCACCAAGGCTGACTACCGCAACATTTTTCTCAAATTCTGCGCTTTTGAGCATATCTTTATATTTTGCATCGCAAAATACAATATCGGTTTCGCTGTGGCGTATTACATTTTCTATGTCCTCTTTCGGCAAATCCTTGTCTATAGGAATAAAAACATTATTAGACAAAAGAACTGTCATATACACCAAAATCCACCTATAGCTGTTATTTCCTATGCAGGCTATATGCCTGTGCTGATAACCCATTTCGGTAAGAGCGGTTCCTAATGCTAAAACCTCATTATAAAACTCTCCGTAAGTAACTTCCTTTACGGCTTTTGCATCTTCATATTTATATGCAACTGTATCTCTGCTCTTTTCTGCCTGATTTTTAAGCATTTCCCTGATTGTTTCAAAATGTTCAACTTTGTATAAAGGATAATTTTTGCTCATATTCCGTCACCTGCACTTATAATTACTATATCATCTAA
>JAFZNF010000159.1 GCA_017553025.1 Clostridia bacterium
AAATATATTTTTGTCGAAAGCTTGTCAAAAAACAACAGCGCTTTTTGACAAGATATAAGAAGTAAGTTTGCTATAATGCTCTAAAAGGGAGAGATTTTATGAGCGTATACCTTGATTTGGCGTTTTTTTTAAACTTTGTATTTGATGCGGAGCTGATAATAATGACGCATTTAATATGCTCAAAAAAAATACGTCCCTTTCGCGTTTTTTTGGCAGCTTTCCTGGGAGGTATGCAGGGAGTACTTGTTTTTTTCCCTTATTTCGGCATACTCTCGCTGCCTCCCGTAAGCATTTTAGTATCGGTTTTAATGACAACGGCTGCAATCTGCCCCTGCAAAAAAAGAGATTTTTTTACATTTTACATAATTTTTCTCGGAGCATCATTTTTTCTTGCGGGGATAATAACATTTGCAAAGACGCGGCTTTTGTTGGGAAGCCTGCTTATTATACCGCTTTACGGCGTTATTGAAAAAATCAAAAAGGAAATTTTTTTAAAGCGCAGCACCGTAACGCTTTGTTATAAGGACAGGAAAATTGAAAAGACGGCGCTTTATGACAGCGGAAATGCGGTATTTTATCTGGGGAAGCCCGTAATTATGGCAAATAGAAAACTGCTTTGCGATTTTTTTGGAAAAGACTTTGCGCAGAGAGATTTAGAAAGCTCAGAAGATGTCTGTATAATCCCATATAAAGCTGTCGGAAAAAGCGGAACCGTTATAGGTATCAGACTTGATGCGGCAATTGTAAACGGGAAAAGCTATTGCGGCGCAGTTTTGGGATTTTTTGACGAAAGTTTAAATGACGAAATAATATTAAACAGAACAATGACGTAGAAAGGACAGTAAAATGTTGGATTTTTTGGAAAGTCTTAAAGAAAAGCTCGTGAATATGTATTTTGGCGGTAACGATTTTCTTTATATCGGCGGACAGGATATTCTTCCGCCTCCGCTTACCAAAAAGGAGGAGGAAAATCTGCTCGCAAAAATATGCGAAGAGGAGGCAAAATCAAAACTTATAGAGCATAATTTGAGGCTTGTTGTATATATAGCACGAAAATTTGAAAATACGGGGATAAATGTCGAGGACTTGATTTCAATAGGCACAATAGGTCTTATAAAAGCAATAAACACCTTTAATCCTGAAAAGAATATCAAACTTGCGACATATGCGTCAAGATGCATTGAAAACGAAATACTTATGTATCTCAGGAAAAATCAGACTTCAAAGGTAGAAATTTCCATAGATGAACCGCTAAATGTTGATTGGGACGGAAATGAATTGCTTCTATCGGATATTTTAGGTACAGATAATGACATTACATATCAGAGAATTGAAAAAGAGGTTGATATAAAGCTTTTGGCAATCGCGATGACAATGCTGTCAGCAAGGGAACAGGAAATTCTGCGTCTGCGTTTTGGACTTATGGGGAATAAGGAAAGAACACAAAAAGAGGTGGCGGATATTTTGGGAATTTCGCAGTCATACATATCAAGACTTGAAAAAAGAATAATAAAAAGACTGAAAAAGGAAATATTAAGAATGAATTAAAAAAAGAAAGGTTTGATATGTATGGACAAAAAGGAATATAAAGAGTTTTCCGACAGAAAAGCGCCGTCCTCAACCATTTTAAAGGACTGCCTTATGGCGTTTTTGTTCGGAGGAGCAATATGTACTTTCGGACAGCTTCTTTTTGCGCTCTATGAACCGCTCGGACTTGGAAAGGAATTGACGGGAAGCACCGTTTCGGTAACCTTGATTTTCCTGGGCGTGCTTCTTACGGGACTTAATATTTATCCGAAACTTGCAAAGTATGCGGGTGCTGGAACAATAGTCCCTATTACAGGCTTTGCCAACTCTGTTGCGGCACCGTCGATAGAAGCGCGCACTGAAGGCTTTGTGCTTGGAGTCGGAGCAAAGCTTTTCACTATTGCAGGACCTGTAATTGTTTACGGAATAGGTGCCTCATTTTTGGCGGGCATATGGTATTTTATCAGAACACTTTAATTGACTTTAAGATAGTTAAGCGGAAGCATAAACCCGTCTAAGCTGGGACAGCAGATATCGCCGCCGACAGGCTTTGAACCTACACAAATCACATTTGCATATACCGTTTTACCGTCATTTTGCGGAAAATTAAGGATTTCGTAGGTATAACGCACGGCACTATAGCCTGCAAAATCCAAAAGGTCAAGACCTGACTGAATTTGCAAAAAATTGTAATTTGTGTAAACCGAGTCAAAATTTTTTGGAATTATAATTTCCTCAAAGGAAACGGGCGAGGGATTTATCTCTATTCCGAACTCTTGTAAAAATTTTTTGTTAATTATATTAATGTCGCTTGAAAAGAATACAAAGAAAAAGGCAATTACAGTTATGGCAAGAACTATTAAAAAAAACATTTTTTTCATATTTCACTCCGTATTATGAAAATTTTGTATTATATAATATGAAAAAAACGGGCATAATATTGATATAAAATCAAAAGGAGATGATATTTTGAATACAATGGACAATATAGCGCTTACACTAATTATAATAGGCGCGATAAATTGGGGCAGCATCGGGCTTTTCAAGTTCGATATCGTTTCGGCGATATTCGGCGGTCAGGGAGCGGTTGCGTCAAGAATAATCTTCACCATTGTGGCCTTAGCAGGACTTTGGGCGATAGGAATGTTGTTCAAGGACAAAATACCACAGCACAACTAAAGAAAAAGTCTGCCTTGTAAATTTTGGGCAGACTTTTTACTTGTTTTTTTCTTTGATTGCACGGTCTATATCGCGTTTTGCGGACTTTTCCTTTAAATCGTTGCGCTTGTCGTAGAGTTTTTTTCCTTTACATACGCCCAATTCAAGTTTCACTAAAGAGTCTTTTAAATAGACACAAAGCGGTATAAGTGCATACCCGTTTTGTGCAGACTCGCCTATAAGTGTGCGTATCTCATTTTTATGAAGAAGCAGTTTTTTGGGACGCAGAGGGTCGCGGTTAAAGACATTCCCCTGCTCGTATGGTGATATATTCATAGAGGTAACGAACACTTCTCCGTCATCAATCTGTGCGTACGCTTCTGAAATATTTACTTTACCAAGACGAATTGATTTTACCTCTGTTCCAAACAGTTCAATACCGCATTCTATTTTCCGCAATATGAAATAATTATGCTGTGCTTTTTTATTTTTAGCAATTATTTTTATATTTTCCAAAATTTACACCCCCAAAAGGTCAGCATAGCTATTATATAACACTTTTTAGGAAATTAAAATACTATTTGGTAAAAAAAATATAAAAAAACCTTGATTTATACCATAAATTGTATTAGAATATAATAAAGAAAAGATGTTTGGCAATCGGGAGGTGGCAATATTGGAAAAATTGAAATTTAGTTATAAGAATGCACTTGATTTTATTTCGGAGCAGGAAATTGCTGCAATGCAGGAAAAGGTAACTATAGCGCACGATACGCTTATGAATAAAAAGGGCGCAGGAAATGATTTTTTGGGTTGGGTAAATCTTCCCGAAGAATATGATAAAGAGGAATTTGAACGTATAAAGAAGGCTGCAAAGAAGATAAGGGAAGACAGTGAGGTGCTT
>JAFZNF010000160.1 GCA_017553025.1 Clostridia bacterium
ACGGAAACCCGCTTCCTACGTTTTTAGGGGAACCCAAAAGAGTTAAAATGTATGATGACATTGATGAATTTGCCGATATTCTGTGGAAATCACTAAATTTTGAAAATAAAATTTCGCTTTATGTAAGATATACCGATTTGGAAACGGGCAGAGAAGAGAGCAGACTTATAAATAAGAATGTAGAGGAGAACTGAAATGAAAGAATTTGAATTAAAATACGGCTGTAATCCAAATCAAAAGCCGTCCAAAATATTTATGTCGGGCGGGGGAGAGCTTCCCATTGAAATATTAAACGGAAAACCGGGCTATATAAACTTTTTGGACGCATTTAACAGCTGGCAGCTTGTAAAGGAGCTGAAAGAGTCACTCAGATTGCCTGCTGTAACGTCTTTTAAGCACGTAAGCCCGACATCTGCCGCGGTAGGAATTAAAATGTCCGATACTCTTAAAAGAGCCTGCTTTGTAGATGATATCGACGGACTTGATAATTCACCTCTTGCAACGGCATATGCAAGGGCGAGAGGTACCGACAGAATGTGTTCCTACGGTGATTGGGTTGCGCTTTCGGATAAGTGCGATGTACTAACCGCAAAATTGATTTTAAGAGAGGTTTCCGACGGTGTAATTGCACCCGATTACGACAGCGAGGCGCTTGAGATTTTAAAGTCAAAACGCAAAGGAAATTATAACATTGTAAAGATTGATGAAAACTATGTACCCGATGAAACCGAGACAAAACAGGTTTTCGGCATAACTTTCTGTCAGGGAAGAAATAATTTCAAAATCGGGAGAGAGCTTTTAAATAATATAGTAACTAAAAATAAGGATTTGCCCGAGAGCGCAGTAAGGGATTTAATCATTTCGCTTATTACCCTTAAATACACCCAGTCCAATTCGGTTTGCTATGCATATGACGGACAGGCAATAGGCGTCGGAGCAGGTCAGCAGTCAAGAATACATTGCACGCGCTTAGCAGGAGGGAAAGCGGATACGTGGTTTTTGCGCCAATGTGATAAGGTTTTAAATCTACCGTTTTTGCCGACATTGTCAAGGGCAGAACGTGATAATGTAATTGACGGATATATAAATAAGAATGAGGAAGACGTTTGCGCGGACGGCATCTGGCAAAAGTATTTTTCTAAAAAGCCTGAACCTTTGACAGATGATGAGGCAAGGAAGTTTTTATCTGAAATTGATGGTGTATCTTTGGGTTCTGACGCATTCTTTCCCTTTAGCGATAATATTGAAAGAGCTAAAAAAAGCGGTGTAAAATATGTTGCAGAGCCGGGCGGTTCAATCCGTGATGATGCGGTCATTGAATGTTGTGATAAATACGGTATGACGTTGGCATTTACCGGTATGCGTCTTTTCCACCACTAATTCAGAGGGAGTAAAAATGAAAGTTTTAGTAATAGGCGGAGGCGGAAGAGAACACGCCATTGTAAAAAAACTTAAGGAAAACAAGAGCATTGACTGTATTTATGCTGCTCCCGGAAACGGGGGTATTGCAGAAGACTGCATATGCGTGCCAATCGGAGCAAAGGAAATAGAAAAAATTGTCAAATTTGCTAAAGATGAGGGTATAGATTACGCGGTTGTAGCGCCTGATGACCCGCTTGTTTTAGGTCTTGTTGATGAGCTTGAAAATAATGGGATAAAATGCTTCGGACCCAATAAAAAAGCGGCAATAATTGAGGGAAGCAAGGTATTTTCCAAAAATCTTATGAGAAAATACGGTATCCCGACTGCACGGTATGAAGTTTTTGATAATGCTGATAATGCGCTTTCCTACTTGGAAACAGCGCCTATACCTGCTGTAATTAAGGCGGACGGTCTTGCTTTGGGAAAGGGCGTAATTATAGCAAAAACCCTGAATGAGGCAAGGGACGCTGTTTTTGAGATTATGGAAAATAAAAAGTTCGGCGATAGCGGAAACAGTATAGTAATCGAAGAATTTTTAGAAGGACCTGAAGTTTCAGTTCTAACCTTTACCGACGGTAAAATGATTGTGCCGATGGTTTCGTCAATGGATCATAAACGCGCAGGCGACGGTGATACGGGACTTAATACAGGCGGAATGGGTACTGTTGCGCCAAACCCTTATTATACCGAAGAAATAGCAAAAGAGTGTATGGAAAAAATCTTCTTGCCGACGGTTAATGCTATGAATAGCGAGGGCAGGACCTTTAAAGGCTGTTTATATTTCGGACTTATGCTCACTAAAGACGGTCCAAAGGTAATTGAATACAACTGCCGTTTCGGCGACCCTGAAACACAGGTTGTGCTGCCGCTTTTGGAAAGCGACCTTTTTGATATAATGAACGCAGTAACAGAGGAAAGGCTAAGCGGTGTTCAAGTTAATTTCAGCAAAAAATCTGCCTGCTGTGTGATAATGGCATCAAGAGGCTATCCCGAGCATTACGAAAAGGGCTTTGAAATTTCAATTCCCGAAAGCGAAAAGCCGTGTGTTTATGTTGCGGGAGCGGAGCTTTCAGATGGCAGACTTGTTACATCAGGCGGACGTGTTTTAGGTGTTGTTTCTGTAGAAGATAAACTTGAAGATGCCATAAATTCAGCATACGGCAAGGTTAAAAAGATAAAATTTGATAACGCATATTATAGAAAAGATATAGGCAAAAAAGCACTTTTGGCGCAAAAGGAGGGGGTTTTGTGATATTCAGGGTTTTTGTTGAGAAGAAAAAAGCTCTTGCATTGGAGGCAAATGCTCTTTTTGATGATGCTAAACATCTCCTTGGAATAAACGGAATTGAAATGATAAGAATTATAAACAGATATGATGCGGAAAATATATCTGAGGACGTATTTGAAGAAGCAAAGAAAACGGTATTTGCAGAACCTCAGACAGATATTATTTATGATGAGCTTGAGCCTGATACAAAGGCTTTTGCGGTTGAATATCTTCCGGGACAGTTCGACCAGAGGGCAGATTCTGCCGAGCAGTGTATACAAATTATGGCAAGAGGCGAAAAACCGAGGATAAAAACAGCAAAATTGTACCTGCTTTACGGAGATATTTCAGATGATGATGTAAATGCGGTGAAAAAATATGTAATAAACCCCGTGGAGGCAAGAAAGGCATCTTTTGATAAGCCTGAAACTCTTAAAACAGCATATGAAGTACCGAAAACAGTAAAGGTTATAAGCGGTTTTACGGCTCTTTCAAAGCCCGAGCTTGAAGAATTCATAAATGAATACGGACTTGCGATGGATATAGACGATATACTTTTTTGCCAAAGGTATTTTCAGGACGAGAAAAGAGACCCGACGGTCACCGAAATAAGAATGATAGATACATACTGGTCGGACCATTGCAGGCATACTACCTTTTTAACAACAATCGACAGTGTGAAATTTAGTGATAAACTGCTTGAAGATGCTTATAAACGCTATTTAAAAGCAAAAGAGGATTTAGGACGCAGGGAAAAACCTATCACCCTTATGGATATAGCGACGGTTGCCGCAAGATACTTAAAAAAAGAAGGAAAACTGGATAAACTTGACGATTCTGAAGAAATAAACGCCTGTACGGTAAAAATTGAGATTGAAGCAGACGGACAAAAAGAGGACTGGCTTTTACTCTTTAAGAATGAAACACATAATCATCCGACTGAAATTGAGCCTTTTGGAGGCGCGGCAACCTGTATAGGCGGTGCAATACGCGACCCGCTTTCAGGACGCGCATATGTTTACGGAGCAATGAGGGTTACGGGCGCGGCAAATCCCAAAAAGCCGATACAAGAAACAATAAAGGGTAAACTTCCGCAAAGGAAGATTGTTACAACAGCGGCGGCAGGATACTCGTCATACGGAAACCAAATCGGACTTGCAACAGGTATTGTTGACGAAATATATCACGAGGGTTATGCAGCAAAGCGTATGGAGATAGGTGCAGTTATTGCTGCTGCACCGCGCGAAAATGTTGTGAGGAAAAGACCTGAAGCGGGCGATGCAGTAATTTTAATAGGCGGAGATACAGGGCGCGACGGTTTGGGCGGTGCAACAGGCTCGTCTAAATCGCATACTGAAAGCTCTTTGGAAACCTGCGGAGCGGAGGTTCAAAAGGGAAACGCACCCGAGGAGAGAAAACTCCAAAGATTTTTCAGAAACAGGGAAGTCAGCCGAATGATAAAACGCTGTAATGACTTTGGTGCAGGCGGTGTATCGGTTGCAATAGGCGAGCTTGCAGACGGGCTTAAAATCAATCTTGACGCCGTACCGAAGAAATATGACGGACTTGACGGCACAGAGCTTGCAATCAGCGAATCGCAGGAGAGAATGGCTGTTGTAATCGCAAGAGAGGACACTGAAAGGTTTATAAATCTTGCAAAGGACGAGAATTTAAAAGCAACATTGGTAGCAGAAGTTACTGAAAAAAAGCGTCTTGTAATGAACTGGATCGGTGCTGAAATAGTAAATGTCAGCCGTGAATTTTTAAATTCAAACGGAGCAGAAAAGCATATTGATATAATTGCACCCAAAGGTATGCCTTTTAATAAAGAGATAACGGGCACATTTTCGGAGAATTATATGAAAATTGCGTCCGACCTTAATATTTGTTCAAAACGCGGACTTTCTGAAAGATTTGATTCATCAATCGGCGCAGGCACAGTCCTAATGCCGTTTGGCGGAAAGTATCCGCTAACGCCTATTCAGGCAATGGTACATAAAATACCTACAGAAATAAAGGATACATCTGATTGTTCGCTTATGGCGTACGGATTTAATCCGTTCATTACCGAAAAAAATC
>JAFZNF010000161.1 GCA_017553025.1 Clostridia bacterium
AATCAAGAAAATCATTGGTTTTAAATTTGAAAAGCATTCGCGGTATAATTGGAATAAAAAACGGTTATATGAACTCGAAAAGCTTGTTGAAGGAAGAGCAAGATTGTTACTTCAGAAGTAAAGTATTAAAAAGCTGAGGGGTTGCCTCACATTAGTGAGACAGCCCCTTTTGTAATCTTACTGCTTCGTCATATTTGTCGGATATACTTTTTTGTCTTTCAAATTCTGCAACCTGTCGAGCGCTTCACCGAAATTAGTAATTTAATGAGAATCAAGAAAATTGCGTGCTATTGCGCTTTTAAAAATACTTATCAAAAGTCCGCTTATTTTCTCAAATCAATTTTTCGCACAGCATCGCGGAGCGGCAAAATAAAGGGTGCGGAAACGGAAAGCTCGTCAATACCCATTCTTAAAAATGTTTCGGTAAGAGTGGTATCCGCCGCAAGCTCGCCGCATATGCCAATCCATATACCTGCATTATGTGCGTTTTGCGCTGACATTTCGATAAGCTTTAAAATTGCCCGATGATGCGTATCTATAAACGGCTCTAATTTTGCATTCTGTCTGTCGCACGCAAGGGTGTATTGCGTCAAATCGTTTGTGCCTACACTGAAAAAGACAACCATCGGCGCGAGTTCGTCGCTTACAATGGCTGCGGCAGGTGTTTCAATCATAATTCCGATTTCTACATTGTCGGAATATTCCAAGCCTTCCGCTTTAAGTTCTGATTTTACCTCTTTAAGAATTGCCTTTATGTCGGTAAGCTCCTTTACGCTTGTTATCATGGGGAACATAATACTCAGATTTCCGTAAACAGAAGCTCTTAAAAGTGCACGAAGTTGGGTTTTGAAAATTTCGGGACGCGTTAGGCAAATTCTTATTGCACGGTAGCCGAGTGCGGGATTTTCCTCTTTGCCAAGACCGAAATAGTCAACCTGTTTGTCTGCACCTATATCCAGAGTCCTTATAATTACCTTTTTACCCGCCATACTTTCCAGAACCTTTTTGTATGCGGTAAACTGAGCATCTTCGGTGGGAAAATCGTCGCTTTCCAGATATAGAAATTCACTTCTGAAAAGACCTATTCCGCCACCGTCATTTGCTAAGACTGCGCCTACGCCACTAACGCCGCCGATATTCGCGTAAATTTTGACTGTTGTTCCGTCTAAGGTGACATTCTCTTTGCCTTTAAGATTTTCTAAAAGTTCCTTTTTACGAATATCCTCCGCCTGTTTTTTAAGGTAAAGTTCTTCGGTGTCGGCGTCGGGGGATATTATAATATCACCTGTATGACCGTCAACAATGATTTTATCTCCATCTGTTACTGAATTCAAAAATTCCTCTCCTGCACCGATAATGGCGGGGATATTCATATTACGGGCAAGGATTGCCGTGTGTGAATTTGATGAGCCGAAAGCGGTAACGAAAGCTAAAACCTTTTCTTTATCAAGGGAAACGGTTTCGCTCGGCGCTAAATCATCAGCACAGATAACAACTTTTTCGTCAGACAACGCCTGAGACTTACCGCTGCTGGTAAGACAAGCAATAATGCGGTTTGATATGTCCTTTACATCGGTAGCGCGTGCCTGCATATAGGCATCGTCCATTCCGGCAAACATTTCGGAAAAATTATCCGATGTTTCCGCAACTGCATATTCGGCATTTACCAACTGTGTTCTTATAATGTTTTCGATTGATTCGTTATAGTCATCGTCCTCAATCATCATCATATGGATTTCGAAAATCTCTGCATGAGTTTCGCCCACTTCCGAAAGTGCCTTTTTGTAGATTTCCGAAAGTTGATTTATAGCCTTTTCCTTTGCCAAAGCAACCCTTTTAAGCTCGGCGTCAACATCGTCAATCCTTTCCCGGCGTACGACGGCGTCTTGCCTTCTGAAAAGAGAAACTTTCCCTATGGCTATTGCACCATAGACGCCTGTTGCGTGAAGTTTTTTCATTGAAATAACCCCCAAATTACAGATTATTTGTCATAAATTCTAAAATAGCCGCCGCTGCTGCGTCTTCGTCAGGTCCTTCAACGGTAAAATTGACGGTATCGCCGCATTTAACGCCAAGTCCCATAAGCATCATAAGCTTTGTCACATCAACGCTTTTTCCACCCTTTTCAATGACAACTTTTGTACCCTCAAAGCCTTTTGCGAGTTTTGCGAGGTTTCCGGCAGGTCTTGCGTGAATACCTACTTCGTCCTTAATTGTGTAACTGAATGTTTTCATAAATGATCGTCCTTTCTTTTTATAAAATTTCTTTTAAAGTTGGATATGAATTTATTGCGCCATTTTTCTGAACGCTTAAAGCACAGAATTTATTTGCAAATTCGAGACAGCTTTGAAGTTTGTCGCTTGATAAGCCTTCTATCATATTTAGAGTAATGCCCAGATTATTCATTTTCCATAAAATTGAGCCGATAAAACCGTCGCCTGCGCCTGTCGTATCAACGGTTCTCACCTTTAAAGCAGGTGCAAATGCATACTCCTTTTCGGTAAAAGCGTATGCGCCGTCTTTGCCACAGGTGTAAATGATTAGCTTTACATTTTTCGAAAAAAGTTTCGGGAGAGCTGCTTTTATATCAGTTGTACCTGTTATAAATTCCAGTTCCTCGTCTGAAATCTTAACAATGTCTGCAAGAGGGATAAACTGTGTGACGGTTTGCTGCAAAAGCTCTCGGCTTTTCCATAGAGGAAGCCGCAAATTTGGATCGAAGCTTACAATAGCGCCCTTTTTGCGTGCTGTGGCTATTGCGGCGCGATGCGCGTCGCGCATAGGGAAGTCACCCAAGTCCACGCTACAAAAATGCAGAGCATATGCCTTGTCAAAGTATTCCTCACACACATTTTCCGGCTTATACAGCATATCGGCGGAGGGCTTTCGGTAAAACGAGAACGCCCTGTTTCCGTCGTCATCAAGACTGACAAAGGCGAGAGCAGTATTTGCGGTATCGGTAAGCTTGATACAACTTGTATCTATGCCAAATTCCGCAAGTTCCCGAAGAATTTTATGCCCGAACAGGTCGTCGCCGAGCTGTGTCAACAGCTTTGCAGGCCCACCAAGCCGTGCATAAGCCGCGCAGACATTTGCGGGAGCGCCGCCGGCCTTTGGAAAAAATGCCGTAACATCAGAAAATGAACAGCCACTTTTATCGGGTATAAAATCAATCAAAGCCTCGCCGATGGCGACAAGAATATCATTCATTTTCTTTTCCTTTCGATATCTTTATTCCGTCAAGACGATATAGTTTGCCTGAAAATCCGTTTATCGACAGCCCGATTTCCGTATCTTCGGGATAAAATCTTGTACTCATAACGCGCTCCCCATCATTTACATATATTTCAATGGAGGATGTATCAAATAAAATGCGTATATTTTCAAGTAAATCAAGCTTTAACCGCCTTGCCGTTCTGCCGCCGCTTAAAGTTATATCTGAAAATTGAAGCGTCAAAGTGCAGTTTTCATATCTAATTGAAAAACCGTCCGCCATCAAATTAAAATTTTTGTCGACTTTTCCAGTAAGTTCAAAGGGGAGAATAACAGAAATATCCGTATATTCGCTTATATCTTGATTTTCACGCCTTAATTCGCACAATTCGGAAACGGGCATTTGGCGGATTTCTCCCTTTTCAGACAAGGTCAGTTCTCTTGGCACGGTAAGACAATGCTGCCAGCCAAGCTCAGCTGTCGGGTTTTTGTAAGGAATATCGCCTATTCCCATCCAACCGATAAGAAGCTTGCGCCCGTCGGGAGATGTAAAGGTTTGCGGTGCGTAAAAGTCAAAGCCGTAATCCCATTCGATGAAGGCATCGCCCTGAAAATAGCCCGAGCTATACACATTCTGGTGTGAAAATTTACCATGCACCATTCCCTGCGGTGAAATGCTAAGAAATCTTTTGCCCGAAATGTCAATAACATCAGGACATTCCCACATATAGCCGTATCCTTCGCGGCTTTCTTTTTTGCAGAAAGTCCAGTTTTCAAGGTCATGGGAGGAGTAATAGAGAACGCATCCCTTATCGTCAAGCGTTCTTGCACCGAGCACCATATAGTATTTTCCGTTTTCTTCCCAAACCTTAGGATCACGGACATGGCAGGAGCAGTATTCGGGGTAATCGGAGTTTCTCAAAACGGTATGCTTTTCACTCATATGCTGACCGTCCGTTGTTGTCACATGAATGACATTTGCCTCACGCCCTGTCGTGATATAGTCAAAATCCCCCTCATTTTTTACATTTCCTGTATAAAAAAGGTGGAGTGTGTCGCCCGAAACAAGTCCGCAGCCCGAGTAAACGCCGCTTCTGTCAGCAGGAGAGTCGGGACGGAGAACCGTCCCTTTAAATGTCCAGTTTATCAGATCGGGGCTTTCCCAATGCCCCCAGCATTTATCGCCTTTGCCGTAGGCACTATAGGGAGAAAACTGAAAGAATACATGATATTTTCCTTTGAAAAAGGATAATCCATTCGGGTCGTTTAGCCAACCTTTTGAAACTTCCAGATGAAGTTTTTGCCTGAAATCATTTTTCATGAAGGCATACCCCGTTATTTCTCAGCCGAAATCAATTTATCGAGAAAATCAACTTCATTTTCCGCCACCTTTTCG
>JAFZNF010000162.1 GCA_017553025.1 Clostridia bacterium
AAGTACAAAATTTATTCCGAGTCCTTTAGGCATCGCAAGGATTGCCTTTGGCTCCATCGTGTACATCATGACGGTGTTGTCCCACGGATTGCCGCTGTCTTTTATGGTGATCACATCTTTTAACTCGTTTTCAAGGCTCTTCCACTCTGCCGTCACTTCGCTTCTGTAGTATCTTTCCGTTCCCTGGAAATTTTTAAGGTTTACGGGAAGGAACAAAAGTCCGGTCGCGTTGCAGAGGATAACCGTCCATGCAAGATACTTGTCTTCGGTCATCATTAAAAGGTAAATGCAAAAGATAACTGCAATCTCCGTTCCGCGCATAAAAGTGTCGGGAACGATGGTGTAAAGCGTTAAGTACATCAAGAAAAATATGACTACCGAGTACACCGATGTGAGTGCGATTATCTTATCCTTTTCGGACGAGCTCTTTGAGAAAAACGTAAGCGCGGAGCTCACGATTATCAGAAGAGTTATCATCACGTGGAAGATATAAATGCCGTTCGTTCTTACGTAATATCTTAAATCCAGAAGGCCTTTGAATCCGTCACGCATCATGCCTAAAAAGCTTTTGAATGCCGCAAATATATGTCCTTCGCTGACTGCGTTTAAAAGCGCTTCGGTTTTTCCGATGTTGTAGTTGCTCGATATAAGGTGCAGCAGTCCGTAGCTTGCGGTCGCGATAAATCCCATCGCAGCCACCGATATTGCAATTCTTACCCAGAGTTTCTTTTTTGCAAGAAGAGCAAACACATAAACCGGAATGCAGAATGCAAAAAACGTATAAACCTGAACCGCATAAATTATTACGAGCGGAGTTACAACGTATTTAAGCCACTTCGGACATTTGTCAAAGAACATTTTGTATAAAAGCCCTGCGATAACGATTGCAAGCGCATATCTGAAAATCTCGGACATGTTGGTGTTTAGGTACAGTATGAAAACCGTGCTTGTAACCTGTGCGAGGATTAACTTAAGCGTGTTCTTTTTATCCGGCTTTGTTAACACCATAAAAATGGCGTTCGCTGCCGTTACATAAACCATGTTGCAGATATACACAAAGGAATATCCGACAGGAAAAATGATTGCGGGTATAAAGTACGGCGCAAGTATTGCGGGACTCCACGCGGATCCGGTACCTAAAATCGCGTGGTTGCCGTCAAAGCCCCAATATCCCTTGGGTGCAAGGTTTCTTGAGTATGTCTCAATCAGCTTGATATATACCGCTTCGTCGTTCCACTTAATGCCCGGAAGCGCCACATAACCCTGGGCTATCCACTTGACTGCCATAATAATCAGGGAGAGGATGCAGGGAGTAAGCACGAAAAGTATTTTTAAAACAAGTGCTGCAGTGTCTTTTTGATCAGACTTTTCAGCTTTTTGCTTTTTAATGTTTTTCTTTTTGCTCTCTTCTCTGCTCATCCTTAAAACCATCTGTCTATACGCCGGAAACCGAAATCCGTACATATTAAACCCATCATATCATTCAAAATCTCATAATTAAGTGTATTATAACATAATAATATATTATATACCACAAATTTATGCATTCTGTTCTGTTTTTGTCCATCAGGTGAGCCAATCGGGGACGGTTCTTAACTGGTCAAAAAAGCCAAAACGGAACCGTCCCCAAATGGCTCATTGGACTTTTATTCAAAATGTGATAGAATTTTGCCATAAATCAGAAAATAATTCGGAGCACATATTATGATTAAACTTCTAATAACAGGCGGTAACGGCCAGCTCGGACGTGCCATCAACAATCTTTACAAAAACAGAGCGGATATCGA
>JAFZNF010000163.1 GCA_017553025.1 Clostridia bacterium
TGAAGGCAGCACTCGAGAGTGGTAAGGTTCGTAAGTATGTAACAGACTTCCCGAACCCCGCTTCAGCAAACATGGCAGGCGCTATCGCTATACCTCACCTTGGAGCATCTACAGAAGAGGCTGAGGATAACTGCGCAGCTATGGCAGTTAAGCAGGTAGTTGATTTTGTAGAGAACGGAAATATCATTAACTCTGTAAATTACCCCAGAGTAGATCTTGGCGCAAAGCAGGGCGTAAGAATCGCAGTTCGTTACGATGCTGAGACTGTTGCTGATATCGTAACGGCAGTTAACGGTGTTGGCCTTGTTATCAATGCGGTTAAGGACGGCAAGCGCGGCAAAGTAGGTTACTGCCTTATCGATGCTAAGGAAGCAGCTGCTGCAGCAGTTGATGCCATCAAGGCTATCGCAGGAGTACGCAAGGTTGATGTACTTTGATACAGACATATTAATGTATATAAGGAAGAACTCCCCTGATGGGGAGTTCTTTTTTACTCTTAGACTTCTTTACGGAGGATTACTTCGTTAAATATCCCTCGACACTGGTGACGCAGTTAGCGCCGTCGGCCGCGGCTGTAATGATCTGCCTCAAGGGCTTTTTTCTTATATCACCTGCGGCAAAGATACCGGGCATTGAAGTTTTACCCGATTCATCGGCTATTATATATCCGGCCTCATCACAAGCAACAAGATTCTGGAACAACTCGGTAGTCGGCTTGATGCCTATAGCTATGAAGACACCGGAAACAGGAAGAACTCTGTCTCCGAATGTTTTAACATTATTTACCAGAAGCTCTTCAACATTATTATTTCCGGAAATTTTCTTTGATACACTGTCAAAAACAAATTCAATATTATCTATAGCATCAGCAGCGGTTACCAAACTTTTGGCGGCCCTGAAGGTATCACGTCGGTGGACTATATAAACCTTCTTACAGAGCCTCGAAAGGAAAATGGCATCCTCTAAAGCTACATCTCCTCCGCCGACAACAGCCACATCCTTCTTGCGGAAAAACGCGCCATCGCATGTAGCACAATAAGAAACGCCCATTCCGGCATACTCTTCCTCGCCCTCAATTCCGGCTTTCTTATGGGAAGCACCGGTGGCAGCTATAACTGTTTTAGTCAGATAGGCATCTCCTTCATTTGTGGTTATCATATACAGAAGCTCATTAATAGAATCGAGTCCCTGTGTATGAGGATCGATTTCATTAAAGAATCCGTTCGGAGCGATATGACCGGGAGTGATATCTGTGATATCGGCAGTTATAAAGGTGCATCCAAGCTTGTCGCAATGTTTTTTGAAAGCATCGGACAGTTCGCCTCCCGAAAGACCGGGGAGACCGGGATAATTATCGACCTCATATGTGGAGAGTACCTGTCCACCGGGAGCGTAGGAACGGTCTATAAGGCAGAAGGAAAGCTCGGCCCTAGCCGCATATATTGCGGCTGCCATTCCGGCAGGACCGGCGCCTACTATTACGGTATCGTAGATCTGAATATTTTCCATAGTGAGAAAATCCTTTCTTCGGATTAAGTGACAAAATATAATATATCACAGGTTTGCCCTATTGGTCAAATGTTTTTACAATATGATGGATTGGTTCGTGAATTGAACTTTTTTGTGGTCTGATAATTGTGGAAATATTCTAAAATTTTACACCATTTTCAAAAGATTTATATGTCAACAAGTTTTTTCTTTTTTTGTAAATTTATCACAAATGACAAAACAAATTTTCGGCTTGACAGCCTTTTTTTTAATACTACAAAAGTGGTGATTTTTTGTGGATAAACAGTGCAGCATTTTATATTTTTTTTAGATTTTTAGCTTGACAAAAAGAACGCTGATTTTTTGAAATTTGTGAAAAATGCACAAATCAGGAATTGTCAACGGTTTTTTATACGGATTTTATTATTTTAATATTTTCTTAGAAAAGGAAAATAGTCTGAAAATTATAACCTGAAAAATAAAAAGAAGACGCTCCGAAAA
>JAFZNF010000164.1 GCA_017553025.1 Clostridia bacterium
AATTCCTTTTGACGAGGCACAGCCAACGCCTGCAAAAAAGGAAAGAGGTACCGAAACGACCAAAGCGCACGGGCAGGACACTACAAGGAAAAGTATTGCGCGGTAAAGCCAAACCTTGTAATCTGCACCAAATAGGAGCGGTAAAACCGCAATTAAGACAGCAAGCAATACCACTGCAGGCGTATAAATTTTTGCAAACTTAGTTATAAATTTTTCCGAATGTGCCTTTTTCTCATCGGTCAAAAGCGCAAGGATTTTTGATGCAGTTGAGTCATTATATTTTTTTGTTACCTTCATTTCTACCACGGAGTCGCACAAAATATATCCGCTTAAAATTTCATCTCCCGCATTAAAAAGACGCGGAACGCTTTCGCCAGTAAGGGACTTAGTGTCAAAATATGCAAATCCGTCTGTAATCACCCCGTCCAAAGGTACTTTTTCGCCTGCAGATACGCGTATAATGTCGCCGACATTTACCTGCTGTGACGGTACAGTTTTGAAATGTCCGTCCGAAAAAAGATTAGCGGTATCTGAGCGTAAATCAATAAGCGCGCCTATTGATTTTTTTGCGTTGTCCTGCGCATAATCGGACAGAAATTCGCCAATTTGATAGAACAGCATAACACAGCAGGCTTCAGGGAACTCTCCCAATGCAAATGCGCTGAATGTAGCGACAGTCATAAGAAAATGTTCGTTAAAAATGTGTTTTATGCTTTTTGCAGCATTTATTACAACGTCATATCCTAAAATTATGTAGGAAACTAAGAATAGGGGATTGCTCTTCAAAAAAAGCGCAGCAGAAAACAGAATTGCACCGCCTATAAGCCGTATTGCCATCAATGTACGGTTTTCCTCCTCGTGATTATGTTCGCCTTGCTGGCAGCAAGAATTTTTGCAAGCCATTAAAAATACCCCCTAAATATATGAATACTTGTTCATATGTTCATTATATACTGCAATTATGGCTTTGTCAATAGAAAAGTAAAATTTTTTTACATAAAAAAGCTTTTGATTGAAGCTCCGCCTGCGGGCGTGGGTACAAGGTAGCAGTTTTGTTATTACGGAAATTATCTCAATTTGAGGTAATTTCCTACATAATAAAAAAGGAGCGGTAAGCCGCTCCTTTTGAAAAAAATTATTCTCTCCGCGAATTGTTGCAACAGCCTCTTGTCAAAACGGTAACTATAAATACTATTAATATAAGGACAAAGGTAACAATTAAAAGGGAAAGAGCGCCTGCAACAAGGTCACTTGCAACCAGTGCAAAAATTATACCGAGAACAAAGAACAATATAGCTCCTAAAAAAGCAAGCGCTGCATTGTATAAACGACAGCAGCGTGAAGGACAGATGCAACTATCATTTTCCGAATTGCTGATGTGACAATACATATATTCACCTCCTTGTTTTATGTAAAGGTATATGTAGTATAATACGGAATTTATACTAAAAGTGTTAAAAAAATATTGCAAATAAAACTTTTTTGATGTATAATGAAATAAAAAAGGAGTTTTTTAGATGAACAAAAGATTTTTCAGCTTAGTGCTTGCAGCAGTTATGGCATTAAGCATCAGCGTGTACGCAGAAAATGAGAAAGAGACGGAAGAGCCGCTTGTAATATCTCCTGCGCCTGAAGAGAAAATTGAGGAAACAATCTCAGAAGAGCCTGTAGAAAAAGTTGTTGACATAAAGCTGACAGTAGGCGAAAAACTTATGATTGTTGAAGGTGATATAGGTATACCGTTAGATGTTCCGCCCACAATTATAAACGACAGAACAATGGTACCCCTTCGTGCGATTTTTGAGGCATTGGGCGCAGTTGTAAGCTGGGATGGCGAAACAAAAACGATATTTGCCGTTAATGGAAATACTGTTGTTGTTATGCAGATAGGTCAAGAAATGATGTATGTTAACTCGGAGAGGGTGTCGCTTGATTCTCCGTCTGTAATAGTAGAAGACAGAACGCTTGTACCTGTTCGTGCAATTGCTGAGGCGTTTGGAAATAATGTTGAATATGATGAGGAAACTAAAACCGTTAAAATTACAGGCTGATAAAAGGAATGGCTAAAGCCATTCCTTTTTAACTGCTTAAATAACCTGAAACAACGCGGTCGTTACCTGTTAAGTCTTTTATGATTTTTATATCTTTAAAGTTTTTATCCATAATTTTACGAACATAATCTGCCTGGTCAAATCCTATTTCAAATGCCAAAAGTCCGCCTTTATTCAGTATTTTTGGGGCTATTTCGCAAATCCTTCGGTAGAAAATAAGTCCGTCATCGCCGCCGTCAAGTGCTAAATGCGGCTCAAAAAGGCGTACCTCTGGCTGAAGAGTTTTAATATCTCCGCTTTTTATGTACGGAGGATTTGAAACAGCAATATCAAATTTTCCAAAGGGTATATCAGTCATTATATCCAATATTTCAAAAGCTGCCCTTTCGGAAACGCCAAGATTTTCAGCGTTTTTCCTTGCTAAAAGTACTGCTTTTTCGCTCACGTCGACGCCAAGACATTTAAAATTCTTTCTAAAATGCGCAAGCGAAATCGGAATACAGCCTGTGCCTGTACCTATATCAAGAACAGAAGCGGGAAAATCTTCTTTTTGTGAAAGCACAAATTCCACAAGCGTTTCTGTATCCTGACGCGGTATTAACACATCGGGCGATACAAAAAACGTAAGTGACATAAAATCCTGCGTTCCTAAAATGTATTGGAGCGGCTCGTGTGCGAGCCGCTTTTTTAATAGCTCAAATGCTGCGCTTATATCTGCATCTTGAACTTCTTTTTTTGAGTTAAGTAAAAGATGCGCATAAGGCATTTTAAGAACATAACCTAAAATACAGCTTGCATCAAAACGCGGATTTTCAATGCCGTTTTCCTCTAATTCCTTTGATACTTTTGCTAAAAGTTCCGAGATTACCATTTGTCAGCGCCCTCAACGTCGGGGATAACTGCTTTTAGTGATGCTATTGCGGTTTCAATCTGCGCTGTATCAGGCTCGCGTGTTGTAAGACGCTGGAGCCATAGCCCCGGCTTTGTCAGCCACTTTACACAAGCATTTTTGCTTTTTCCTGCGAATTTTATTATTTCATAAGATATGCCTGCAACAAACGGCAGGAGCAGAAGTCTTGTTCCCATACGGAAAAACAGACGCTGTATTGCTGAGTATTCATCGCCTGAGAATTTTGGCAGAAGTGCATACAAAATTATACTGACAATCATAACGAAAAGCAGAAAACTTGTTCCGCATCTTGGGTGAAAACGCGTAAATTTTTTAACATTTTCAGGCGTTAAGTCTTCGCCTGCCTCATAGCAGGCAATAGTTTTGTGTTCTGCGCCGTGATATTCAAAAACGCGTTTTATATCGTTCATTTTGGAAATAAGGTACATATATGCAAGGAAAATTGCCAATTTA
>JAFZNF010000165.1 GCA_017553025.1 Clostridia bacterium
TAAAGTATTCCCACTAACATTGAATGTCATACTGTAGGCACACGGATATAACCCCATTTCGCTCAAATCTGCGTGATTATATATGTTTGTTATAATTCTGCGCGAATTGGGGTTATTCTTAAGGTCGAACAAAACCCTGTCTACCTGGTCAAAATCACCCTCTTTATATTTATGCTTTATCCCCAGCTGATATCCGTATGCTTTCCCGATACTTCCGTCCTCGTCCGCCCATTGATCCCAGATATGGCTCCCCAGTTCATTAACATTATTTGACTTTTTCTGCCATATCCATAAAAGCTCATCAAGTGCCGATTTCCAATATGTCCGCCTCAGTGTCAGAATGGGAAACTCCTTTGATAAATCATACCTGTTGACAATACCGAAAACACTTTTTGTATATGCACTCGTTCCGTCCTCCCACTTCGGACGTACTTTTAAAGACTCGTCGGTAACTCCGTTTTCAAGTATCTCCCTGCAATTTTTTATAAAAATCTCGTCAGCGTAGCTCATAATACACCTCTTCACACAAATATACTTTTTGATTATATCATAGAAGAAAAAAAAATACAATATTATAATAATGAAATTTTCATTATGTGTGGTGCTTTTATGAATTCTGTATGGACTTTTATTGTTATTATTTCTCTTATCGTTTCCGTTATTTTCGGATTTCCCGAAAATGTGCTTGGAAGCGGAGTTTCGGGAGCTTCCGATGCCGTGCGGATTTTAATTTCTCTTGCAGGCGCTGTCTGTTTCTGGTCAGGAATTTTGCGGATTGCCGAAAAGGGCGGTGCCGCACAAAAATGCCAGAAGATTTTATCACCCGTTATAAAACGGCTTTTTCCAAAAACAAAACACCTTGACAAAATAACAATGAACATTATAGCAAATCTTTTCGGCACAGGCAACGCCGCAACTCCTGCAGGAGTTGCCGCTATGGAGGGTATGGACGCAGAAAACGGCAAAAGTAATTATCCGAGCCGCGAAATGTGTCGGTTTGCCGTTATGAACACAGCAAGTCTGCAGCTTTTCCCGACAACGGTGATAAGTATTCTGTCCTCCTTCGGCGCAAAAAAACCGCTTTCAATAGTGCCCTATGTATGGATAAGCTCATCGCTGGCGCTCCTCTCCGCGCTCTTGGCGCAGAACCTGTTTTCAAAAAGGAGATAAAAAAATGGCATATATTCTACCTGCTTTAGTTGTGGCTGCGCTCATTATCGCCGTCCGCAACAAGGCTCCCGTATATCAGCTTTTTTTAGAGGGTGCGGAAGACGGCATAAAAATGCTCTTTTCCATTATGCCACCTATGATTGCCGTACTTTCTATGGCGGCTATGCTGAAAGCCTCGGGGCTTTTGGGAGCGGTCACATCTTTTCTTTCTCCGTATGCACAAAAAATCGGTGTTCCGTCAGAAATACTGCCTCTTGCTCTTTTGCGCCCATTCTCGGGCGGAGGCGCTTTGGGACTTTTGACAGATACGGTAAAAACCTACGGCGCAGACAGCCGCATTTCACGCGCCGCCTGTATTTTATGTGCGTCTACCGAAACCACATTTTATACAATTTCCGTCTATTTCAGAAGAACAAATGTAAAGCACACAAAACCTGTCATTTTTGCGGCTGTCTTTGGTGATTTGGTCGGTATTTTATGCGCCTGCTGGCTGAGTAAGATAAATTTTTAACAATTTTTTGTAATTGTATTGAAAATTTTTCGGTTTTGGGTTAAAATAGGTCTGTTGGGTATCACTCCCAAAAGAAACTGATTTTAAGAGGTGTACTTATGCTGAACAAAAAAACCGTAGAAGATATTGATGTCAAGGGAAAACGTGTGCTTGTAAGATGCGATTTCAATGTTCCTCTTGACGAAAATCTGAACATTACCGACGATACAAGAATTGTAGGCGCTCTTCCCACAATTGAGTATCTTGTTAAAAACGGCGCAAAGGTTATTCTTTGCTCGCATATGGGCAAGCCCAAGGGCGAGCCTAAGCCTGAGCTTTCACTTGCTCCCGTTGCAAAAGCTCTTTCCGAAAAGCTTGGAAAGGAAGTTATTTTCGCAAAAGACGATTGTGTTATCGGCGAAAACGCAAAAAAGGCTGTTTCCGAAATGGCGGACGGAGATATCGTGCTTTTGGAAAATACGCGTTACCGCGCTGAGGAAACAAAAAATATTGATGATTTTTCAAAAGAGCTTGCATCTATCGCAGATGTGTTTGTAAATGACGCTTTCGGCACAGCCCACCGTGCACACTGCTCAAACGTGGGCGTTACAAAATACCTTCCCGTTGCCGCTTGCGGCTACCTTATCCAAAAGGAAATAGAGTTTTTGGGCAACGCAGTAAATAATCCCGTAAGACCTTTGGTCGCAATTTTGGGCGGTTCTAAGGTTTCGTCAAAAATTTCGGTAATTAACAACCTTTTGGAAAAGGTTGATACCCTGATTATCGGCGGCGGTATGGCATACACATTTATGAAAGCAAAAGGTCTTTCCATCGGAACGTCGCTTTTAGAGGAAGATTTTATAGATTATGCCAAAGATATGATGAAAAAGGCGGAGGAAAAGGGCGTTAAACTCTTAATCCCGATAGATTCTGTTGAGGCTTCGGAATACTCCAACGATGCAGAAATCAAAATATCGGAAAACGGCATTGATGACGGCTTTATGGGACTTGACATAGGTCCTAAGTCTATTGAACTTTTCTCTGAGGCTTTAAAGGACGCTAAAACGGTGGTATGGAACGGACCTATGGGCGTATTTGAGATGCCTAACTTTGCAAAAGGCACAAACGCCATTGCAAAAGTTTTGTCAGAGCTTGACGCAACAACAGTAATCGGCGGCGGCGACAGCGTTGCAGCTGTAAACAAGGCGGGTCTTGCCGACAAAATGAGCCACATTTCAACAGGCGGCGGCGCATCTTTGGAATTTTTGGAGGGTAAAGACCTTCCGGGCATAGCTGCAATCAATGACAAATAAACGGAGGATAAACAAATGGGAAAATATATTGTTGCAGGGAATTGGAAAATGAACAAACTTCCCGGCGAAACTTATGATTTTGTAAAATCTGTTGCCGAGGCAACGCAAAATTCAAACTGTGAAGTTGTCTGCTGTACCCCTTACGTATGCCTTTCCGAGGCAGTAAGGGCGGCAAACGGAACACACGTCAAAATAGGCGCTCAAAACCTGCATTTTGAGGACAAGGGCGCATTTACGGGGGAAGTTTCGGCGGATATGTTAAAGGATATCGGCGTGAATTACGTGATTATCGGTCATTCCGAGCGCCGTCAGTATAATGCGGAAACGGACGAAACCGTTAATCTTAAAACAAAAAAAGCATTGGAAAAGGGACTTATCCCTATTGTCTGCGTCGGCGAATCATTAGAGCAGCGCGAGGCAGGAATTACAATGGATTTGATTTCCATTCAGATAAAAAAGGCTTTTTCGGGAATTAGTGCAGAAGATGCAAAAAAAGTTGTTATCGCATATGAGCCTATATGGGCAATCGGCACGGGCAAAACCGCAACAAGCGAGCAGGCTCAGGAGGTCTGCGGCGGCATAAGAGGGATTTTGGCAGAGCTTTACTGCGAGCCCTGCGCAAAGGAAATTACAATTCAATACGGCGGAAGTATGAAGCCGTCAAACGCTAAAGAGCTTATGGAAAAGCCTGATATTGACGGCGGCTTAATAGGCGGTGCATCTTTAGTTGCCGACGATTTCGCAGCGATTTGCGCTGCCGCCAAATAATTTTTCCGCCCGTTTATTTTAAAAAAAGGAGATTTTCTTAAATGAAACAGCCTACGGCTTTAATAATTCTTGACGGATTTGGGATAAATGATAATAGTGAGGGCAACGCGATAAAAGCGGCAAAAACACCGAATTTGGACAAGTATTTCGCAAATTACCCGAACACACTCTTAGACGCAAGCGGTATGGCGGTAGGTCTTCCCGACGGTCAAATGGGGAATTCCGAAGTGGGTCACACCAACATAGGTGCAGGAAGAGTTGTGTATCAGGAGCTTACAAGAATAACAAAATCCATAAAGGACGGCGATTTTTTTGAAAATGATGTCCTTTTGGGAGCTGTTGCAAACTGCAAAAAATATAGTTCCGCACTTCATTTTATCGGACTTTTATCGGACGGCGGCGTTCATTCTCATATAGAACATTTGTTCGGACTTATCGATATGGCAAAGAAAAACGGACTGTCTAAGGTCTATGTTCACGCCGTTTTGGACGGCAGAGATGTTTCGCCTACCTCAGGAGTTTCGTACCTTGAAAAATTGCAGGACAAACTTTCAAAATCTGTCGGAAAGATTGCGACGGTAAGCGGAAGATATTATGCAATGGACCGTGATAATAACTGGAACAGGGTTGTAAAAGCATATAACGCTTTGGTTTACGGCGAGGGCATCTATACTGAGAACATCATAGGCACAATAAAAAAATCTTATGAAACAAAGGACGAAAACGGCGCTCTTTTAACAGATGAGTTTGTAATTCCAACAGTCATAACAGAACACGGAGCACCTGTCGGCAAAATAGGCGCAAACGATTCCGTAGTTTGCTTTAATTTCCGTCCCGACAGAGCAAGGGAAATCACAAGAACCTTTACAGACCCTGATTTTTCGGGATTTGAGCGGAAATTTTTCCCGCTTTACTACGTATGTATGACACAGTATGATGCATCTATGCCGAACGTCAATGTAGCTTTTAAACCTCAGGTTCTTAAAAACACCTTCGGCGAATATATTTCAAAGCTCGGTCTTAAACAGCTCCGCATCGCCGAAACCGAAAAATACGCGCACGTTACCTTTTTCTTTAACGGCGGCGTGGAAAACGTTTACGAGGGCGAGGACAGAAAGCTCATACCCTCTCCAAAGGTTGCTACATATGATATGCAGCCCGAAATGAGCGCATATAAGGTCACCGAGTCTTGCGTTGAGCTTATAAATGAGGACAAGTATGACTGCATTATTTTGAATTTTGCAAACTGCGATATGGTAGGACATACAGGCGTTTTTGACGCCGCAGTAAAAGCTGTTGAGGCAGTTGATGAGTGCCTCGGAAAAGTCGTTTCCGCCATTTTAGAAAAAGGCGGAAAAGTTCTTGTTACCGCCGACCACGGAAATGCAGACAAGATGTTTGACGAGAAAACTAAGGCAGTATTTACGGCGCATACCACAAATCCTGTACCGCTTATCATAATGGGTGCGGGAGAGCTTTCGCTAAAACGCGGTAAGCTATGCGACCTGACTCCGACGATGCTTGACCTTATGAATATACCAAAACCTGCCGAAATGACAGGCGAAAGCGTTATTGTAAGATAGAAAAACAGAGGTATTACCTCTGTTTTTTTGCTTGCACGTTTTTTTGGACAGATGTTATCTTTTTCGGCTTCACACATAGTTCATCTATTCCCATCTTCAAAAGTGTGGGAATTATTTGCCCGTCCGAGGCTATTTCCCCGCACAGACCGACTGTAATTCCGTTTTTGTGTGCATTTTCTATCGTTTTTTCTATCATTTTCAAGATTGCTTTATGCCGCATATCCATATTTTCTGCAAGGGCAGGATTTTGTCTGTCCATAGCAAGCGTATAGCTCGCCAGATTGTCCGCATCTATCAGGAAAAAGTCCGCCTCCCTTGCCAGCTCATCAGAAATCACTGCGCTTGCAGGGGTTTCTATTATAACTCCCACGGGTATATCGGGTTTAAACTTTTCGCCTTGTTGTGCCAGCTCTTGCTTTACTTCGTCAAAAAGCGCTTTTGCCGACTTTACCTCATCGCTTGATACAATCATCGGCAGAAGAATTTGAATTTTTCCGCAGACAGACGCCTTTAATATTGCTCTTAGCTGTGTTTTAAAAATTTCGGGGCGTTTAAGGCAAATCCTTATTGCTCTCATTCCCATTAACGGATTTTTCTCCCTGAAAATGCCTAAAAAATTTCCTTTTTTGTCCGCGTCTATGTCAAGAGTTTTTACCGTTACTGTTTTCCCTTTCATTCCCTCAAGAATTTTGCGGTATGCGTCAAACTGAAACGTTTCCTTGGGAAATGTTTTCCCGCTTTTAAACAGGGTTTCGCTTCTGAAAATTCCCAACCCGCCGCATTCGCTTATCATCGGGCTTTTTATCTCCTCAGGCGCCGAAATGTCTGCCGTAATCCTGACATTTTCTGCTACATTTTTATATTCTTCTTGCTCTTTTTTTTCATATTTCTTTTTAAGTTCCTCTATAAACCCGTCATCAGGTTCTATATATACTGTCCCCGTATATCCGTCAACAGCTACCCGTCTGCCGTTTATGCTGCTATTCATTGAAATACCGCAAACAGCAGGTATGCTTAGTGACCTTGCCAGAACCGCGGTGTGAGATGTTGCGCTTCCTCCCTCCGTCACAAACGCTGCGACCCTCTTTTTATCCATCTGCAGCGCCTCGCTCGGCGCTATGTTATCAGCAAAAATAATTGTATTTTCCTCAGCCGCATCGGGATATGGACTGCTCTTGCCCGCCAAAAGCGCAATTATACGGTCTGAAACGTCCTTTACATCACTCGCCCGTTCTCGCATATAGGCATTATCCATATCCTTAAACAGCCGTTCAAAGCTGTCTGATGTCATCAAAACAGCCGCCTCTGCATTTACTCTCTGTTTTTCTATAATATTAAGCACAGACTCGTTATAATAGGTGTCTTCTACCATCATTTTGTGTATCTCAAAAATCTGGGCTTCCTTTTCTCCGATTTCCTCGCGTGCCCTCTTGAAAAGCCTGTCCAGCTCATCAATCGCGAGATTTTTTACAGCCGAATATTTGGCTGTTTCCGCGGCAAAATCCTCTATGTGCCTTTTTGTCACATCTTCCTTTGTTCTGCGGTAAACACGCGCTGTTCCTACTGCAAGCCCTTCGCAGACTGCTTTTCCCTTCCATATATTCATTATAAAAATACCTTTCCGAACTTTTTTGTCTTTATATGTGATATTATCTGTTTTTTTAATTTGTTTATGCCTTTAAAATTGACAAACACGTAAAAAAAGATTATAATAAACCATATATTCTTTAAAGAGGATTTTTTAATGTATAAAATTGTAAAAAAAGAAGTTTTAAATCCAACCGTAACAAAAATGGAGATTTTGGCACCTAGCGTTGCAAAAAAGGCCGAGCCGGGACAATTCATAATCTTGCGCGCCGGTGAAGACGGCGAGCGAATACCGCTTACCGTTGCTGATTACGACCGCGAAAAAGGGCTTATTACCATAATTTTTCAAATTGTCGGCGCCGCAACGACAGAATTAAATGCAAAAAAAGAGGGCGATTTTATTGCTGATTTTGTAGGACCTTTAGGAAAAGCGTCTGAGCTTTCAGGGCTTAAAAAAGTTGCTGTTGTCGGCGGCGGTGTCGGCTGTGCCATTGCGTATCCCGTTGCGAAAAAATTGCACGAGCTGGGCGCTACCGTTCATTCTGTCGTCGGATTTAGAAACCGCGACCTCATAATCCTTGAAAAAGAATTTTCCTCCGTTTCGGACAAAATGGTAATTATGACTGATGACGGAAGCTATGGTGAAAAGGGGCTTGTTACCGACGCTTTGAAAAAGCTCATTGAAAGCGGAAACGCATACGATGAGGTTATTGTAATAGGACCTGTCATTATGATGAAATTTGTATCCCTTCTTACAAAGGAATACGGAATAAAAACAATTGTGAGTATGAACCCCATTATGATTGACGGAACGGGTATGTGCGGCGGGTGCCGCCTAACAGTAGGCGGAAAGACAAAATTCGCCTGCGTCGACGGTCCCGATTTTGACGGTCACGAGGTGGATTTCGACGAGGCTATGACACGCTCTGCCATATACAAGCCGTTTGAAAAAAAGGCTTACGATGAAGCCTGCAATCTTTTTAAGGGGGTAGAATAATTATGCCTAATATGTCACCCGCAAAAAATCCGATGCCATCTCAAGCACCTGATGTAAGAAATAAAAATTTTTCCGAAGTTGCTCTCGGATATTCTGAGGAAACTGCGATAGATGAGGCAAAGCGCTGTCTGAACTGCAAAAATATGCCCTGTGTTTCTGGCTGTCCAGTAAAAATTCATATTCCCGCTTTCATAAAAGAAGTTTCCCAAGGCAATTTTGAAAAGGCATATGAGATTATATCCGAATCCAGCTCGCTCCCTGCCGTCTGCGGAAGAGTATGTCCGCAGGAGCGACAATGCGAAAGCAAGTGTGTGCGCGGTATAAAGGGCGAAAGCGTAGGAATAGGACGCTTGGAACGGTTTGTTGCCGACTGGCACAACGAACATTCAAAAGAGGCTCCGAAAAAACCACAGCCCAACGGATATAAGGTTGCTGTAATCGGCTCAGGCCCTGCAGGTCTTACCTGCGCAGGCGATTTGGCAAAAAAAGGTTATGATGTAACCATTTTTGAAGCCCTCCATTTGGCAGGCGGCGTCTTGGTTTACGGAATACCCGAGTTCCGTCTGCCAAAAGCAATTGTCCAAAAGGAAATCGACGCACTTATTTCTCTTGGAGTAAAGATAGAAACGAATATGGTAATAGGCAAGGTTTTGTCTGTTGACGAGCTTTTGGAAAGCGGTTTTGACGCCATCTTTATAGGCTCGGGCGCAGGACTTCCAAAGTTTATGGGAATTCCAGGCGAAAACTTAAACGGCGTATATTCCGCAAACGAGTTTTTAACGCGGGTAAATCTTATGAAAGCCTATAAAGAGGGTGCAAAAACACCGATAAAACACAGCAAAAAGGTTGCGGTTGTCGGCGGCGGAAACGTTGCTATGGACGCAGCAAGATGCGCAAAAAGGCTTGGCGCAGACGAGGTCTATATCGTTTACCGCAGGAGCGAGGCGGAGCTGCCTGCAAGAGCTGAGGAAGTTGAACACGCAAAGGAAGAGGGTATTATCTTTAAACTTTTAACCAATCCTACCGAAATTATTGCAGACGAAAACGGATTTGTCGGGGCGATAAAATGTGTGGAAATGGAGCTCGGCGAGCCTGACGAGTCGGGACGGAGGCGCCCTAAAGTAAAGGAAAACAGCGAGTTTACAATAGATGTTGACTGTGTAATAATGGCACTCGGAACAAGTCCGAACCCCCTTATTAAGTCGACAACAAAAGGTCTTGAAACTAAGGACTGGGGCGGCATTATTGCAGACGAAGAGACAGGTCTTACATCAAGGGCTCGCATTTACGCAGGCGGTGACGCCGTAACGGGTGCGGCAACGGTAATTCTTGCTATGGGTGCAGGAAAAACCGCAGCAGAGGCGATTATGCACGATATAGAGGGAAAATAGAAAAATCTGTGTTCCTGTATAATTTGATGCTCAAAAAAAGACAGCAGAAAATCTGCTGTCTTTTTTTGAGCAAATCATAAGCCGGGTTCTGTCGTGGACGGTCATCTGTCTGTGACAAAAGGTTGCCCTTTTGTTCAAGCCATCAGTCGTGCAATGCCGAGCAGGCTTTACTGCACAGTCGATGTTGCTTCAGGTGGGGTTTACACGGGAATTCAGTTACCATCTTCCCTGTGAGCTCTTACCTCACATTTCCACACTTACCGAAAAATCGGCGTTTATTTTCTGTTGCACTTTCCTTGGAGTCGCATCCACCGGCCGTTAACCGGCACCCTGCTCTGTGAAGCCCGGACTTTCCTCACGCATATAAATTATGCCCGCAACCGCCTGATTTACTCAGGAAGATATTATATTATGCTATAACATTTTTGTCAAGTTAAATATTTTACAAGATATCTTACCGCCAAAATCACATTTCCCAAAGCAAGCAATATTGCAAAAACAGCGCCTTCGGCGTTTCTTCTTTTTGCCTCCCAAATGCCGTAGGAAAATGTTTTTACCGCAATAACCGACACAATTACAAAAACTAAAACCGCCGCCAATTCTTGTTTTCACTCCTTACAATAAGTCCCGTCCTTCGCACGGAAAACTCTACCTCTATATCAATTTCCGCATTTTTATAAGCGTCTTTCCAATTATATTCGTTAAAATCCTTTATAGTTTTAAAATTACGCTTGGCATAGCTGCCAAAGCCTATGACATCGGTTCCAAGCGCCTTTGTTTCCTCAAAAAAGTCTTTTGCCTGGCGCTTTATTTCACGCGACACCTCACTTGAAAAGCTATCTATCTCATTTTCTAATGTTTCCTCTGCCCTTCCCGACGACAAATCCCCCTCAAGATATATTTTTATCTCGATTTTCGGTACTTTGCCTCTTGTATCAACCGATATTTTCGGTTTCTTTTTCTGCATCTGTATAACCGTTACGGGCGTTTTTGGCGTTTTGCTGAAATAGTAAGACACAAAACTGCTTTGATATTCACCCGTTATTATATTAAATATCTCTGTTTTTATGTCCCCCACTTCTGCGATTTTTGTGTCCCTGTTAAATATCGCCATTCCTGCAATCTGTATCTGGCTGTTGCTTGTGGGGATTTCGCCCGCAACATAATCGTCCACTTTGTACTGATATCCAGGCTCGGAAAATTTGTTCTTTTTATCAGGATTTGCTACTGCGCAAAGCGGCATAACGGTACTTTTTTCATCGCTGTTATAAAAAAGATAAAAGTCCTGACTCATATTTTGCGGAATAAAACCGGAATAGTCATTTTCAAAAATCATAGTATAGTATCTTACGGGATTTACCTCTGTTTTTGGGTCGACTGCTTCCAAAAATTCTTTTGCCGGGTCTTTGCTGACAGCAAAGTAAATATTTGGGCGAATA
>JAFZNF010000166.1 GCA_017553025.1 Clostridia bacterium
ATCAAGCGCCAAAGGCTATGTAGAACCTTTTAACAGGCTGAATGACCTGATTGATAAAGAAAAATTTGTTATAGTACTGTTGGGAGTAAGCAAGGAGGAAGCAAAGACGCTGCCCGCAAGCATTTTGTCGCTTCCGAAGATAAGCGATAAAGAGGAAATGGCAAAATGGTATACGCTGGCGGATGTGTTCGTAAACTTCAGTCTTGAAGATAACTTTCCCACGGTAAATATAGAGGCATTAGCCTGCGGAACCCCGATAGTAACATATGATACGGGAGGAGGGCCGGAAATAATTGATGAAAATACGGGAATAACCGTGCCGCGGAGAGATGTAAATGCTGCGTGGACTGCAATTAAAGAAGTGCTTGAAGGGGAAAGCCGCGAAGATAAATGTATTGAAAGAGCAAGAACTCTTTACAACGCACAAGATAGGTTTAACGATTATTATAAACTATATAAGGAAAAGGAGAACAAAAAATGAAAAAGTTTTTAGCATTGGTTTTAGCTGGTATTATGTGTATGGGAGTTGCCTCCTGCGGCAAGAAGGCTGTTGAGGAGAATGCGGGGGCTGAGTCAGACCTTGCATATGTAACAGAAAAGGGAAAACTTGTTGTAGGCGTAACGGAGTATGAGCCGATGGACTATATGGAAAACGGCGAGTGGACAGGATTTGACGCAGAGTTTGCAGAGGAAGTTGCAAAACTTATGGGCGTTGATGTTGAATTTGTAGTAATTGACTGGGATAACAAATTCCTTGAGCTTGATTCAAAATCAATTGACTGTATCTGGAACGGTATGACAATCACAGACGAAGTAAATCTTAACACCTCTTGCTCGGTGCCTTATGCAAAAAATGAGCAGGTTGTAGTTATGAAAAAGGACATCGTTGATAACTATAAGGATAACGAGTCTATGAAAGACCTTAAGTTTGCGGTAGAATCAGGCAGTGCGGCAGAAAGTGCAGCAGCAGACTTGGGATTTAACACAGTTGCAGTTAAGGCTCAGTCCGACGCGCTTATGGAGGTTCAGGCAGGAAGCACAGATGCTTGTATCATAGACATCACAATGGCAGATTCTATGACGGGTGAGGGAACAAGCTATGCCGACCTTGCAAAGGGATTGTCCCTGACGAAGGAAGAGTATGGAATAGGTTTCCGCAAGGGCTCGGATTTAAAGGCAGCCGTAGACGGTTACATAAAGGAATTAAAGGATAACGGAAAACTCGGTGAGCTTTCGGAGAAATACTCTGTTTCGCTTGCAGACTGATATTAAAAAAAGCAGAAGGCAAGGGCTTTGCGCCCTTGCATTCCTTTTTTGAGAGGATTAACCTTATATGAATTCATTTTTCAACACGTTTTTGCCGATAACAATGGATTTGCTGGCAGGATTTAAGGAAACACTTAAACTTTTCTCACTCACACTGCTTTTTTCACTTCCGTTGGGACTTTTGATAAGCTTTGGCTCTATGAGTAAATTCAGACCGATTTGCTGGCTTGTGCGTACCTTTGTGTGGATTATCCGCGGAACACCGCTGATGCTTCAGCTTATAGTCATTTATTACGGACCGGGATTGCTCTTTCAAATGCCGCTGATGGACAGATTTTTAGCGGCTTTGGTTGCGTTTGTTATAAACTATGCCTGCTATTTTTCCGAAATATACCGAGGCGGGATAGAGTCAATAAATAACGGACAGTATGAAGCGGGACAGGTTTTGGGACTTACCAAGGCACAGACCTTTTTTAAGGTTGTGCTTTTGCAGGTAATAAAGAGAATAATTCCGCCGATGAGCAACGAGATAATAACCCTTGTAAAGGACACATCGCTTGCAAGAATTATTGCAGTGTACGAGGTTATATGGAGCGCTGAACGTTTCATCAAATTAAAGGGACTTATATGGCCGCTCTTTTACACGGGTGCGTTTTATCTTGTTTTTTGCGGGGTACTTACCTTGCTGTTCGGATATATAGAAAAGAAAATGAGCTATTTCAGGAGTTAATGATATGGCAATACTTGAAGTTAAAAATATAGTCAAAAATTTCGGCAAAATCAAAGTGTTAAAAGGCATTGATATGACCGTAAATAAAGGCGAGGTTGTATCAATAATCGGCTCATCAGGCAGCGGAAAAACAACGCTTTTGCGTTGCATAAGTTTTCTGGAGCGGGCTGACGGCGGGGAAATCATATTAAACGGCGAAACCATTTTTGATGCAAAAAACCCGAAACAGCTGACAGGTTCAGAGGCGAGGAAAAGACAGCTGAAATTCGGATTTGTCTTCCAGAATTTCAATCTTTTTCCGCAGTACACAGCGCTTGAGAATGTAATTCTGGCGCCGCGCCTTATTGCAAAGGAACGCCCTGACTTTAAGGCAAACAAGGATAAAATTTATGCCGAGATAAAGGAGAATGCAAAAGAGCTTCTTGTGCGGGCAGGACTTTCGGACAAATTTGATAATTACCCCTGCGAGCTTTCGGGCGGACAGCAGCAGAGAGTGGCTATTTGCAGGGCATTAGCGCTTAATCCCGAAATAATGCTCTTTGACGAGCCGACATCTGCCTTAGACCCCGAAATAACCAATGAGGTTCTAAAGGTAATAAAGTCGCTTGCCGATGAGCATATGACAATGATTATAGTAACACACGAAATGGCGTTTGCAATGAATGTTTCCGACCGCGTGATTTTTATGGACGGCGGAGTTATTGCAGAGGAGGGCGCACCTGATATGATTTTCAAAAATCCAAAGAGCAAAAGGCTCAGGGAATTTCTGTCAAATGTGAGAATGTAGAGGCAAGATTATGGATTTTACAGCGGTTTCTTACCAGATATGTATACTTGGACTGATAATTCTTGCGGGATTTACCGCAGGAAAAACAGGATATTTGGACATAAAAGCCAAGGATACGCTTTCAAAGCTCATTGTTAAAATAGTGCTCCCTTGCCTTATCATTTCGTCAATAACCTCAAAAGAAATTGAAAAAGGACTTATAAAGGACATTTTTATAGTCTTTTTGATGTCTGTTTTTTCTCTTTCGGTTTTGTATTTTTTGGGCGTAATCAGCGCCAAGCTGTTAAAAATTCCTAAAAATACGCAGGCAGTGCATAAATTGCTTTCGTGCCTCGGTAATGTAACCTTTGTAGGATATCCGGTAATAACGGCAATGTACGGCGAGGAAGGCTTTTTTTACGCCATCATTTACTGGCTTGTCAATGACCTGTTTTTATGGACGGCAGGAGTGTATGCTCTGAAAAAGGACAAACTGCAAAACGCTAAAGATGTATTAAAAAATTTGTTAAATCCGAATACGATTTCATTCTGCCTTGCCGTTTTTATGCTTATTTTCGGCATAAAACTGCCAAAGCTGCTGTATGATACAGTAAACGGAATAGGCAGTCTGACAGTGGGACTTTCAATGCTTTTCATCGGTATGGCTCTTTGTACTGTAGATATAAAAAAAGCGGAGAAAAAGTGGTGGATTTTCGTCTTGGCACCCCTGAAATTGGTTATTATACCCCTCTTATTTACCTTGATTTTCAAAAGCCTTGGAATAAGAGAAATTCTCTTGGGCGCAGTAGTATTAGAGGCGGCTATGCCCTCTCAGACTATACTTACCATATTGGCAAGTGAAAGCGGAGCCGATTTTGAATATGCCGCTTGCGGAATGTTTGTGACAACGCTTTTAAGCCTTGTGACATTGCCGTTTGTGTGCTTTATGATAAGATTTTTAATGTAAAAGGGTGATTTAAATGAAGGTTTTAATGCTAAACGGAAGTGTGAGAAAAAACGGCAATACGAATGCCGCGCTGTTGGAAATTGCAAAGGTTTTAAATGAGCAGGGTATAGACAGCGAAATTTTTGAAATAAAAGAACCTGTCCGCGACTGTATCGGCTGTGGGGGCTGTACCGAGGAGGGCTGCCGTTTTGCCGACGATGATGTAAACGAATTCATAAAAAAGGCAAAAGAGGCAGACGGATTTGTGTTCGGAACGCCTGTCTATTATGCGCACCCGAGCGGAAGAATACTTTCCTTTTTGGACAGGGCTTTTTACAGCGGAGGAAAGGCCTTTATGTTTAAGCCTGCCGCGGCGGTTGCGTGTGCAAGGCGTGCGGGAACAACAGCGTCATTTGATGTTATGAACAAGTATTTCGGAATATCCAATATGATAACGGTAGGCTCAAGCTACTGGAATATAATCCACGGAAGAACGCCAGGGGAGGCGGTTTTTGATGCAGAGGGTATGCAGACTATGCATAACTTAGCAAACAATATGGCGTGGATATTGAAGTGTATTGAAGCGGCAAGGGAAAATAATATCCCCCTGCCAAGCCTTGAACTTGGGACAAGAACCAACTTTATAAGATAAAACTTGACAGAATTAAGAATATAGCATATAATATGTAAAAATGTATCCTGACACGAAGAGGTTTCTGACTGAAAGGCTGCGGTTATATGTTGATTTTTAAACCGTACCCTTTTGGGTGCGGTTTTTTGAGGTAGCTATGAATTCTTTTGAAATAATAGATAAATTGGAAAAAAGCGGGCGGGCGGAGCTTTGCGAATATTCATATCTTGTGGAAAATATGAATGAAGAAGCTATAGAATACGCAAAAGAAAAGGCTGTTGCAGTACGAAAGAGAATATACAAAAACGCCGTCTTTGTCCGCGGACTGATAGAAATAAGCAATATATGCAAAAATGACTGTTTATATTGCGGTATAAGGAGGAGCAATAAGGATTGCCAAAGATACCGCCTTACCGAGGAGGACATTCTTGCCTGCTGTGACGAGGGAGAAAGGCTGGGATTTAGGACCTTTGTACTGCAAGGCGGAGAGGACGGATATTTTTCCGACGAAGTTTTGTGCGGTATAATAACAAAAATAAAAAAAAGGCATAAAGACTGTGCGGTTACACTCTCTTTGGGCGAGAGGACGGAAAAAAGCTATGCGCTCTTAAAACAGGCAGGGGCAGACAGGTATCTCTTGCGCCACGAAACGGCAGATATGGAGCATTATGAAAAACTGCACCCGCAGGATATGTCCTTTGAAAACCGTATTAAAAGCCTTAAAAAACTAAAAGAACTCGGCTATCAGACAGGTTGCGGATTTATGGTAGGTTCGCCGTATCAGACACCCGGAACAATTGCAAAGGATTTAAAATTTATTGAAGAGTTTTGCCCCGATATGTGCGGAATAGGGCCGTTTATTCCGCATAAAAATACGCCTTTTGCGGACAAACAGGCAGGTAGGCTTGATATGACTTGCTATCTTTTGTCTATAATCCGCCTTATTAGGCCGAACATTCTGCTTCCTGCGACAACAGCGCTTGGCACAATACACCCAAACGGACGGGAACTTGGGGTTTTGGCGGGCGCAAATGTTGTTATGCCAAACTTGTCGCCCGTCTCGGTGCGGAAAAAATATGAGCTTTATGACAATAAAATATGTACCGGTGAGGAAAGCGCAGAGTGTAAAAACTGTTTGGAAAACCGAATGAAAAAAATCGGATATGAAATCGTAACATCAAGAGGAGATATAAGAAAGGACGAGGAAAATGGCAGTATATAACCCCAAATCATTAAAAGCAGAGGAATTTATAAATGATGAAGAAATCAAAGAAACACTCCGCTATGCAGAGGAAAACAAAAATAATATTGAACTGATTGATAATATTTTAAAAAAGGCGCGCCCGTATAAAACGGAAAGCGGGTGCAGGTGTGACGGTCTTACACACCGTGAGGCGTCGGTTTTGCTTGCTTGCGACATTCCTGAGAAGGTGGAGGAAATTTACAAGATTGCAGAGGAGATAAAACTTGCCTTTTACGGGAACAGAATTGTTATGTTTGCGCCGTTATACCTTTCCAATTATTGTGTGAACGGCTGTGTTTACTGCCCGTATCACTTGAAAAACACGCATATAGCAAGGAAAAAACTCACTCAGGAGGAGGTCAGAAATGAGGTAATCGCACTTCAGGATATGGGGCATAAGCGCTTGGCGGTTGAAGCGGGCGAAGACCCTGTTAATAACCCGATTGAATATATTTTGGAATGTATTAAGACCATTTACAGCGTAAACCACAAAAACGGTGCGATACGCAGAGTAAATGTAAATATAGCGGCGACAACTGTCGAAAACTACCGTAAATTAAAGGACGCGGGGATAGGAACATATATTCTTTTTCAGGAAACCTATCATAAGGAAAGCTATGAAAAACTGCATCCTACAGGACCCAAGCATAATTACAACTACCATACAGAGGCTATGGACAGAGCGATGGAGGGCGGAATTGATGATGTGGGACTGGGAGTTTTGTTCGGCTTGGAACTTTACAAGTATGAATTTGCAGGACTGATTATGCACGCAGAGCATTTAGAGGCGGTTCACGGCGTAGGACCGCATACAATAAGCGTTCCGCGAATAAAAAAGGCGGACGATATTGACCCGGAGAGCTTTGATAACTCAATTTCAGATGAGATTTTTGCAAAGATTACAGCTTGTATCCGCTTAGCCGTTCCGTATACGGGAATGATAATTTCAACAAGGGAATCGGAAACGGTGCGCGGAAAGCTTTTAAATCTCGGCATTTCGCAGATAAGCGGTGCGTCAAGAACATCTGTGGGCGGATACAGCGAGGAGGAAAGACCGCACGACACCGAGCAGTTTGACGTTTCCGACCAAAGAACGCTTGACGAGGTGGTAAGATGGCTTATGGAAAATGGGCATATCCCGTCCTTTTGCACTGCTTGTTACCGTGAGGGCAGAACGGGCGACAGGTTTATGAGCCTTTGTAAAAACGGACAGATTTTGAATTGCTGTCACCCAAATGCGCTTATGACGCTTACGGAATATCTGGTGGATTATGCCTCGGACGAAACAAAAAAAATTGGTTTTGAAATGATAGAAAAAGAACTTTTGAAGATACCCAATCCGAAAGTTCAAAAACTTGCAGGAGAACACATTGAAAACATAAAAAATTCAAACAGACGGGATTTCAGATTTTAAGGAGAGCAATTATGGGATTTTCAGAAACTGTTTCTGCGGAGCGGACGCATATATGCTTTTTCGGTATGCGAAACGCGGGGAAATCAAGCCTTGTAAACGCGTTTACAGGGCAGAATATCGCGATTGTGTCCGATGTTTTGGGAACTACCGCAGACCCTGTGTATAAGGCGATGGAGCTTTTGCCCGAGGGCGCTGTAATGATAGTGGATACAGCAGGCTATGACGATACGGGCGAGCTTGGGAAACTGCGCGTGGAAAAAACGATGCGTGTTTTGGATAAGGCGGATATCGCGATTGTTACGGTAGATGCTAAAATAGGATTGAGAAGACCTGATACTGAGCTTTTGAACATAATAAAGGACAAAAATATACCGTATATAATCGCTTATAACAAGGCGGATTTGCTTCCGAAAATACCTAAATCGGGGGAAAATGAAATATATGTCAGTGCTAAGGATAATATAGGAATTACCGAGCTTAAGGAAATGGCGGCAACGCTGAAAAAGGCAAAAAGGTCTGAGCGAAAAATAGTTTCCGACCTTTTGAATTGCGGAGATACCGCCGTTTTAGTTGTGCCGATTGACAAAGCGGCGCCAAAGGGAAGGCTGATACTTCCGCAGCAGCAGACAATCCGTGACATTTTGGATTGCGGAGCGGCTTCAGTTGTATGCCGTGATACAGAACTTTCGGAAACTCTTGCAAAACTTGGTGAAAAGCCTAAAATAGTTATAACTGATTCCCAGGTCTTTAAAAAGGTTGCGGAAATTGTGCCCGGCGATATTCCGCTTACCTCCTTTTCAGTGCTTTTTGCAAGATATAAAGGAGAACTTTGGGAGCTTGCAGGAGGCGCAAAAAAAATAGACAGCCTTGCGGACGGCGATAAGGTACTTATATCGGAGGGTTGCACACATCACAGACAATGCGGAGATATAGGTACACAAAAATTACCCAAAATGATAACCGAATACACAAAAAAAGAGTTGGAATTTGTGTTTACTTCAGGGACGGAATTTCCAAAAAACACGCAACAGTATGCGCTCATAATTCATTGCGGAGGCTGTATGCTGACCGAAAAAGAGATGATGTGCCGTATGGAGTACGCAAAAAAGTCGGGTATCCCTATGACTAATTACGGGACGGCAATTGCGTATGTGAACGGAATTTTGGAAAGAGCGCTAAAACCGTTTTTAGACTAAAATCCGCTTGACAAAAACAGGAAATATGGTATACTGAATTTATAGAATTTTCAAAAAAGAAAGGGAGCAGAAAGTATGAAAAAATTTGTATGTCCCGTATGCGGATATGTTTACGAGGGCGATAATCCGCCCGAAAAATGTCCCCAGTGTAAAGTGCCTGGTGACAAGTTCACGGTAATGGAGGAGGGAACGCTTAGTTTTGCCTGTGAACACGTTATCGGCGTCGGCGCAAAGGGCAAGATTGATGATGAAGTTTATGAGGGATTAAAATCCAATTTTGAGGGCGAGTGCTCAGAGGTCGGTATGTACATAGCTATGTCAAGACAGGCAATCCGCGAGGGTTATCCCGAAATCGGTGCGTTTTATCTGCAGGCGGCTTTGGAAGAGGCAGAGCACGCAGCAAAATTTGCTGAGCTTTTAGGCGAAGTGGTATATAGCGACACGAAGAAAAATTTGAAGCTTCGCGCAGAAGCGGAGTGCGGCGCAACGGCAGGCAAGCTTGCACTTGCTAAAAAGGCAAAAGAGCTTGGCTATGATGCAATCCACGATACTGTTCACGAAATGGCAAAGGACGAAGCAAGACACGGCAAGGGATTTGAGGGTCTCCTGAAGAGGTTCTTCCAATAAGATAAATAAAGGGTTTGAGAGTTCTCAAACCCTTTTATTATGCCATTTTTTCTGCTTTTGCTGATTTTCTACACGAAACCATAGTTTTTATTTTTCCTCTGGAATTCCAATCTGTTTTTTGGTGTTTTTTTATGAAAAAGTGGGCAAAGGGTGGGCAAATGCCCAAAAAAAATTGCTTTGCCCACCTTAAAAAATGCCTTTTGCCCACCTTAAAAATCATTCTTCACAAAATTATCTCTCACAAACTGTCCTACTGCAACTTTGACTTTTTTGCTTGGATGCTCCTTTTTTATTTCTTCAAGAACAGAGAGGTGACCTATCAGGTTTTGTAAATTGACTTCCTTATTCTCAAAAGAATACTCCACA
>JAFZNF010000167.1 GCA_017553025.1 Clostridia bacterium
TCCGAACGTGTGTGTCACGGAAAAACGGTTTTTTCTTTTTGGATATATTTGCGTATTCGTCGCCTATATTCATTCCGCCGAGATATGCGCAAGTTCCGTCTATAACGGCTATTTTGCGGTGGTTTCGGTGGTTTAGTTTATAAAGTGAGGAAAGGCGTACGGGGAAAAATTCAACAGCTTGTCCGTTTTTTGAATTCTGGAGTCTTTTAAAGAGCTTTTTTGATGTCAGCATCGTTCCTCCGCCGTCATATAAAAGCCTTACCCTGACGCCCTCATCCGATTTTTTTACAAGCAGGTCGATAAGTTCGTTACCTGTAACATCATCATTAAAGATAAAATACAAAAGGTCTACACTCTCTTTTGCATTTTCTATATCTTCAAAAAGCCGCTTGTACTTTTCCTTGCCGCTTGTAAAAATTTCAACCTCATTATTGTCTGTATATACGCTGTCACAATTCAAAAAGTAATTTACAAGCGTGTTGGACGCGATTTCACTATGCTTTTCGGCGTATTCTTTCTGCCTGTCCAAGATATACTTTTCATTTACCTCAAGCTTTTCCCTGTATTTTCTGTTTGTCAGTGCACTGACACCTACGCCGAACACAAGGAAAATCAGTCCGCCTACCACAGGAAGAGCCACAAAGCACATAATCCACGCCATCGAGGCAACAGGGTTCCGTTTTTGAAAGCATACAATAGTCACTATTATTGCAAAATTTATAAGATAAACTATCCATATAAAACTTCCTGCCCCGCTCACCTTTTTACCTCCTTGATACCCGTCTGTTCATTAGTTTTGAAACTCCGCATATTAGTGTCCCTAAAAACGTTCCGCTAAAATCTATGAATATATCTCCGACAAGTCCCGCACGGCCTTCCGAAAAAAGCTGTATGTATTCATCGGTACAAGCGGTTAAGAGTCCGAAAAACAGTATATATACCGCCCTTTTTCTGTATTTCCCCGAAAAGCAGCCCGAAATCAGCATCGCCTGAACACAAAATTCTGTAATATGCGCAATTTTTCGTATTATTTTCTCCGTCAAGCTGTAATCGGGGTATATCCCGAAATTTGCAAACAATTTTACTAAAACCGTTACAATGCTTCCGCTTGTGCGCGATGACTCCCACGCAGGCTGTGCCGAGTTCCAGAAGATGAATACCGTCATACCGACTGCTAAAATCATAAAAAGATATTTCTTTTTCATATCATATCACCCCAATTGCTCTGTTAAAGCAAAAGTGCGCCACAAAAAAGCGCACCTCTTGTCATTTTATAGTTTTTATAAGCTCCTCATTTACCTTAATCACAATATTGTACTGCGCTTCCCACTCCTTAAGTCTGGCGTTTATCTTTTCTTTCATTGCCAAAGCCTCGACTTTATCCGCTATATCACCGTATTCTATCGGCAATCTTTTTATTATGTGGTAACCGTAAACTGATTTACACATAGCGATTTCCCCTGCCGAAACAGAGTCTGCCGCCTGCTCAAATTCAGGCACCATCTCACCCGATGTAAAAACATACCCCTCGGGATTTGAGCTAAGTCCCGGGTCTTTAGAATACTTACGCATAAGCGCGTCAAAATCCTCCCCGGCCTTAATCCGTTCAAAAAGGCTCTCCGCAAGCTCCTTTGCCGCCTCTTGTTCTTCCTCGGAAAGCGCCTTTCCGTCTTTATCCTGTGTCAGGATAAGTATGTGCTTTGCCTTTTTATATTCTTCGGAAAGTGTTTTAATATTATCCTCGTAATATTTTAAAAGCTCTTCATCGCTTGTAGGCTCTTCAATCGCCACCTTATCGGCAAGTTTTTCATAATATACGGTTGATTCGCACATAAGCTGTATAAAGCTGTCGGTTATATTATTATCTTTTAGAAACTGTTTATACGCGGTATCTCCGCCGTAGCTTGATATAACCTGCTGTTTCGTCGTCTTCACATTTTCCTTTTCCTGCTCATTAAGACGCATATTCTGTGCCTTTGCCGCTTCACGGTATTCCGCATTCAAAACGGCGATTTCCAAAGCACGCTGTTTTGCAGCATCTATCGCCTTTTCGCCCTCAATTTCCTGCGTCTGCCAATCCTCGTCAGTTTTAAGCTCTGTACCGCTCAGCTGACTCTTTATTGATGAAAGATAAAACTCGAATTCGCCTCTTGTTATTTTTTCGGTTCCTACCGTTGCTACAATATCGGAATTTGCACAGGACGAAAGAATTCCAAAACAAAGAAATAATGCAAGTATTTTTTTCATACCGAACACCTCTATCCGCTTACATTATACACTATTTGTCCTCTTTATGCAATTCATTTAACTGCTGTAACAAAAACTTAATATTGGCAAGCATTTTTAAAGGCTGTTTTTCTCGGTAGGTTATTATCGGCTTTTTGGGATTTATTGTGCAAGTGTCATAGTAATTTCCGAGTATAAGCTCTATAAAACTGTCCTTTAACATATCCTCCGAAAAGGTAAAGCTCACCCCTGTTCCCTTTTGTGTTATTTCAGTTATGCCGATATTATTTGCCATCGCCTTTATAAGCGCAATTTCTATAAGATTGCGTACGGGTTTCGGAGGCTCTCCAAATCTGTCGATAAGCTCGTCAATAACGTCCTTTTCGTCATCTTGCGTTTCTATTGCTGAAATCCGTTTATACGCATCTATTCTTAGATTTGTACTTTTTATATACTTTTCAGGTATATATGCATCAATAGCGAGGTCTATGGAGGTGGTTATTTCCGTCTTTTCGGGGAGCCCTTGCATACGCCTTACGCTTTCAGCCAAAATTTTACAGTACATATCATAGCCGACAGAATCTATATGTCCGTGCTGTTCAGCGCCCAAAATATCGCCTGCGCCTCTTATTTCAAGGTCGCGCATAGCTATTTTAAAACCCGAGCCGAACTCTGTAAATTCCTTTATTGCAGACAGCCTGCGCTCTGCTGTTTCTGTAAGAAGTTCGTCTTTTTTATAGGTAAAATATGCATATGCATTCCTTTGTGAGCGTCCGACTCTTCCCCTCAGCTGGTACATCTGCGAAAGTCCCATTCTGTCCGCATTTTCCACTATTATAGTATTTGCATTAGGAATATCAAGACCCGTTTCGATAATAGTAGTGCAAACCAGTATGTCAGTTTTGCCGTTTACCATATCGTACATAATATCCTCAAGCTCGTCCTCTTTCATTTTCCCGTGACCGACCGAAATGTTTGCATCAGGAAGCCGGGATTTCAGCCACTGGGCAACACGGTAAATGCCTTTTACCCTGTTAAAAAGGTAAAAAACCTGCCCCCCGCGTGCAAGCTCTTTCTTTATTGCACTTAAAATCACATCTTCATTATATTCCAAAACATATGTTGTTACGGGATAGCGGTTTTCGGGCGGTGTTTCCAGTAAACTCATATCGCGCACAGAAACCATTGCCATATGCAGAGTTCTCGGAATAGGCGTTGCGCTCATTGAAAGAACGTCAACATTCTTTTTAAGTTCTTTCAGCCGCTCCTTATGCGCTACGCCAAAACGCTGTTCTTCGTCAATAACCAAAAGTCCCAAATCCTTAAACACAACGTCCTTTTGCAGGAGTCTGTGCGTGCCTATTATGATATCTATTTCTCCTGTTTTGAGCTTTTTTAATATCTTTTCCTGCTCGGATAGCGTGCGGAAACGCGACAGCATCTCTATTTTCACAGGAAAATCCTTCATTCTGCTTTTAAAGGTTTCATATTGCTGCATAGCCAGGATTGTCGTGGGGCAAAGATACGCCACCTGTTTTGAGTCGGCCGCCGCCTTGAATGATGCGCGCAGCGCCACTTCAGTTTTTCCGTATCCCACATCTCCGCAAAGGAGTCTGTCCATAGGCTTTGCCCTTTGCATATCGCTTTTTACCTCTTCTATCGAGCGGATTTGATCCTCCGTTTCGTTATAGGCAAAGGTGTCCTCAAAATCCCTCTGCCAAGGGGTATCCTCGGAAAAAGCAAAGCCTTTTGTTTGTTCTCTTTCTCCGTAAAGCTCTGCAAGACGTTTTGCCATATCGCGCGTTGATGCACGTACTTTTTGTTTTGTCCTGTCCCACTCAGCTCCGCCGAGCTTGTTGAGTTTTAACTCCTTATCGGAGGAGCCCGAATATTTATACAGCATATCCATCTGGTCTACAGGCACATAAAGGCTGTCCGTTCCGCGGTAAGCTATATGGAGATAGTCTTTCGTGACACCCGATACGGTGATTTTTTTTATTCCCATATATTTGCCTATTCCGTGGGCGCGGTGAACAACATAATCACCCGCATTTATGTCAGTGTATGATTTTATTCGGTTTTTACTGTCCTGCTTTCGTTTTGACCGTTTTTGATGTGCATCAAAAATTTCCTGTTCGGAAATTAAAGTAAAGTTTATATCGGGATATTCAAAGCCCTTTTCAAGACTTCCTTTTAAAATCAGGGTTTCGCCCTTTCTAAAGTCCGCATTTTCCTTTGCAAAACGGCATTTAATACCCTTTTCCGAAAGCGTACCCGCAAGATTTTCCGCACGGCTTAAACTTCCTGCCAAAATGACGGTTGTTTTATCCTTACCACCGCTCTTTTTAAGGTCGTCATAAAGATAATCTATCCTGCCGTGAAGAGAAACCACAGTTTTTGTATTAAAGCTGAATATTGACTTATACGTGTAGTTTATACTGCTGTGCGTGAGTGTATTTAAGGATACAAGCCTCATATTTTGAAGTTTCTGTACTATATCGGTATATTTTGCCCACATCAAGCCGAAATCTTTGCTTATCACATTTTTTGCGATAAGCTCCTTTATCTGCTCAAGGTACTCCCATTCAAGGCTTTTTGCCCTCTCGGCAATACGCTTTGGTTCTGTAAGAAATATTAAATCATCATCTTCAAAATAGTCCAAAAGCGTCGGAATTTCATCAAAAAGAACACCCAAATACTTGCATATTGATTTTGGGATTATTCCGTTTTCTATACTTTCAATATCGTTTTCAAGATTTTGTATCAGTTCTTCGTTTATACTTTTTCTGCGCTTTAATTTTGCCGTCTTCTCTTTAAGTTTTTGTAAAAGCGTATCAATATCAGACCTCAAAAGTTCTGATGAGGGTATTATTTTAGTGTTCTTTAGGGTATCAATACTGCGTTGGGTTTCTATATCAAATTCGCGTATGGAATCTGCCTGTATATCAAAAAATTCTATCCTTACGGGATTTTCCTGCTGAGGCGGAAAAACATCTAAAATCCCGCCACGCAGAGCAAACTGACCCTTTCCCGAGATTTCTTCTTCACGGGTATACCCCATACTGATAAGCCTTTTTATAAGCTCCTCCGTATCATATTTCCCGTCCTGCTCTATGGTGATTGAACTGTTTTCCATCTCGTGGCGCAAAAGAGTAAATGTAAGCAGGCTGTCAATAGACGCAACTATAGTTCCGCCCTCCAAAATGCCGTCGAGTGCATCAAGCCTTGCATTTTCACTATGCCTGTCATATGCATCAATATCAAAAAACACATACTCCTTTGACGGAAAAACAAAAACACGCTCTGAAAAAAAACGCAGATTTTCAGCTATACTCTCTGCTTCCCGGTCATTATACGCAATTACCAGTGCCTTTTTTTCTGCCGTCTGGTATATGAACTGTCCCCACGCCGCCTCGGTAATGCCCGATACGGATATCGGTGTATCCCCCTTTTTTAAGGCAGCCAAAAAGTCGGAATATTCTTTATATTCCGACAGCAAATTTTTGAAGTTCATATTCATCACCTGCCCGATGCTACTGCGCTCCGTTAAATTTATTCATAGCACTGTCAACGCCGTGCGACATAATCTCACACACTGCGCTTGCAGCATTTATTATTGCCTTTTCAAGCACAGGTATTTGCTCCTTTGAAAAGCGCGACAGCACAAAATCTGCAAGGTCGTCGTCTTCGTTTTGTTTTTTGCCCACACCGATACATATTCTGATAAAACCGTCCGACGAAAGCTGGTATATTATTGATTTTAATCCGTTATGTCCGCCTGCCGAACCGCCTCTCCTAACACGTATTCTTCCCTCATCGAGGTTTATGTCGTCGCTTATTATTATGATTTTCTCGGGCGGTATTTTATAAAAATCCGCCGCATCGCGAATACTTTCGCCCGACAAATTCATATACGTCTGAGGTTTCATAAGAATTACCTCACTGCCGTCCATCTCTGCCTTTTGATAAAGCGCCTTGAATTTCAGTTTTTTTACCTTTATATTGTATTTATCCGCAATATAGTCTATGACCTCAAACCCGATATTATGGCGCGTCATATCATATTCCCTGCCGGGATTTCCAAGACCTGCTATCAAGTACATCAGTCTTCCCTCTTATCCTTCCAGTTGCTTTTATTTACCTGTCTTGCCCTTGCAATTGCAAGATTTTTTTCAGGCACTTCATCGGTTATGGTAGAGCCTGCCGCAGTATATGCACCCGCCTTTATTTCGACAGGCGCTACAATATTGGTGTTACAGCCTATAAAGCAATCGTCGCCGATTTTACATCTTGCCTTTTTCTTTCCGTCATAGTTTACTGTTACCGTTCCGCAGCCAAAGTTTACATTCTTTCCCACGTCGCTGTCGCCGACATATGTTAAATGCGCAATCTTTGTGCCTTCGCCGATTACGGCATTCTTTACCTCTACAAAATCGCCTACCTTAACATTGTCCGCAATTTTCGAGCCCGGTCTGATATATGAAAACGGGCCTGCAAGGACATCGTTTCCCACTTCGCTGTTTATTGCGACAACCGACAAAAAGTCACAGCCGTCGCCGATTTTGGTGTCCACAATTTTACTGCCCATTCCTATTACGCAGTTTTCGCCGATTACCGTTTCGCCCTGTAACATAACATTTTGCTCAATTACCGTGCCCCTGCCGATTTTTACCGTTTCTTCAACATAACAGCTTTCGGGATTTATGAAAAGCACACCGCCTTTTTCAAGCCTTTTTATTGTGTCCCCGTTCTTTTCAAGATTGATTTTTGCCCTTTCATAGTTCATTTCGGTTATTGTTCTTTTTGCCATTTTATTCTTCCCCCTTTATACTCTCTATATCCCGTTTTATTTGAGAAATTAAATCTTCCTCTTTGCTGAATTTTATTTCATCTCTTATCCTTTCGGTAAGCTCTACAGCTATATTCTCTCCGTAAATATCTTTTTCCTCTCCGATAATATGAACTTCAACCGTGCGCTGTTCTGCTCCGAAAGTGGGATTTTTTCCTATATTCACAACAGCGTTTTTATTACCGATTTTACCCTTATAAACACCGTCGCGCGGCAGAAGTTTATACTCCGAAACCTCTATGTTTGCCGTAGGAAAGCCTAAAATCCTGCCATTTCCCAGTCCCTTTACAACCCTCCCCGAAATCGTATAAGGACTGTCCAAAAGTCTGTTCGCCCCTTTAATATCTCCGTTTTTAATCAATTTGCGTATTTTTGTGCTTTTTACAGGCTCGCCGTTATCCTCAAAAACCTCTGCTACAATTACTTCTATTCCCCTTTTTTTGCACAGCTCCTTTAAAAGACCGACATCGCCCTTGGCATCTTTGCCAAATCGGTAGTCATATCCTACCGCAACCGTTCTGACTTTGAAAGACTCAAGTATCTGTACAAATTCACAGGGGGATTTACTCTTTAATTCTTTTTCAAAATCTGCCGCTAAGGCATATTTTGCCCCGAGTTTTTTTAATAGTGCAAGTTTTTCCGAAAACGTCAGTATCTCCTTTTCGCCTTTTGAATTATGGGTAAATAGAA
>JAFZNF010000168.1 GCA_017553025.1 Clostridia bacterium
ATTTTTTCCATTACTTTGTTGTTCCTTTCTTGCCCTTTTTAGTAGTCGTCTTTTTATTTTTTACAGCCTTTGGAGCGTTTTTTTCGATATCGCTTTTCAGCTTTTCAAGCCGCTCCTTTTTCTCCTTTTCGGTCAAGTTTTTGATTACAGTTTTATCCTTTGAATCCGTTTCCGCAGCCCATGCCTTTTCCGAAGCGTCGCTGTCCGCCTTTATTGATTGTTCAAATGTTGAGCTTTTCCTGACGGGCTTCGCCTTTTTCGGCTTCGGAGCAGGCTTCTTTATACCTGTCAGATTTCTGTATAGTTCCAGATACTTATCAGCCGATTTTGACCATGAAAAATCCTTTTTCATCGCATTTTTCATAAGCTTTTCCCAAGCCTTCGGGCTATCGTAATAGGTACGCATCGCGTAGTTTATCACATGATACATATCTTCAGCATTATATGCACCGAAAGAAAATCCCGTGCCTTCGCCCGTGAATTCGTTATACGGCGCAACCGTATCTTTAAGACCGCCTGTTTCACGGACTATAGGAAGCGCGCCGTAGCGCATCGCGATTATCTGCGAAAGTCCGCACGGCTCAAAGCGCGACGGCATCAGAAATGCGTCGCAGGCTGCATATATTTTATGCGAAAGCTCATTTGAAAAACAGATATTTGCCGACACTCTGTCGGGATATTTTTCTGCAAAATAGCGGAACATATTTTCATAGTTTTCTTCGCCTGTACCCAGCGCGACAATCTGGTATCCGCCCTCGCAAAGTCTTTCCATTACACAGGAAATCAGGTCAAAACCTTTCTGGTCTGTGAGCCTCGATACAATTCCTATCATAAATTTATCGGGGTTTACTTCAAGCTTCAATTCCTTTTGCAGTTCGGTTTTGTTTACCTTCTTATCGGCAAGCGTATCTATACCGTAATTTTTAGCAATCATTCCGTCAATTTTCGGATCCCAATCGTCCGAAATGCCGTTTACTATGCCGACAATGTCATTGCCTCTTGCGCGCAGAAGTCCGTCAAGACCTTCGCCGTATTCGCCCGTCATTATCTCCTTTGCATAGGTTTCGGAGACGGTTGAAATCTTGTTTGCATAAACAAGTCCGCCCTTTAACAGATTTGCGTCCTTATAATATTCCAGCTTATCGCTTGTAAAATAATAATCGCCTATTGCCATTGCGTCCTTGATTTTTTCAAGGTCCCATCTGCCCTGGAATTTCAGGTTATGAATAGTCATAACCGTTTTTATTCCGCGATAAAACGGGTTATCGTAAAAGGTGTCCAAAAAGACCGGTATGGGTGCAGTCTGCCAATCGTTACAGTTTATAACATCCGGCCTGAAATCAAGCGTCGGCAAAAGCGAAAGCACCGCTTTTGAGAAAAATATGAATTTTTCGCAGTCAAGGTGTATGAAATCATAGGGCTTATTGCCGCCGAAATAGTATTCGTTGTCAACAAAATAGTATGTTGTCCCCTCATATTCCATCGAAAAAACGCCGCAATACTGACTGCGCCAACCGATATTTACATATATATTAGTGATATAGTGCATCATCTGCCGGTATTTTCCGTCAATAAACCTGTAAAGAGGAAGCATTACCCTTACATCCTCGCCCTTTTTCTTAAGGGCCTGGGGCAAAGAGCCTGCAACATCACCGAGTCCGCCCGTCTTTACAAAGGGCGCCGCCTCGGATGCAACATACAAAATTTTCATATTATCACCTCTCAACAGTAAATAATACAATATTTTTGCGATTTTGTCAAATAAATCTGCACATTTATCATTGCACATTTTACATAAAATAATCTTGTCTGTAATTGACAAAATAGTTGAAAAATGTTAAAATTACAGGATATTAAATATATGGGGTTGAATTTTATGGTACTGTCAGATGCAAAAACGGGAAACAGTTATACAATAGAAGATATAAGGCTTGATTTGAAAGTAACGCGGCGGCTTCAGGTGTTGGGGCTGACGCACGGCACAAAAATCAGCGTTTTGAATAAAAAGGCACTCGGACCTATGATTATAAAGGTACGCGGCACACGCTTTGCCATCGGTAAAAGATTTTGCGA
>JAFZNF010000169.1 GCA_017553025.1 Clostridia bacterium
ATGACAAAGATTTTGCTGACGGTGACAAAGCAGGGAAACACTGAAACAGACTGTGTAGATAGCGCGGCGGTTTTTGAACGGTACGGTGTCACGCCGACAGAGTTTATAGATGTAAAAGCCCTTATGGGCGACAGCTCGGATAATATCCCGGGAGTCCGCGGAATAGGCGAAAAAACGGCGGCTACAATAATTGCAACAGCGCACATCATAGAAAATCTTTATGAAAATATTGAGAGTTTCGGAATAAGTGCCAAAAATACAGAAAAACTTTTGGGCGATAAGGACTCTGCATTTTTGTCTAAAACACTCGCTACAATTGACCGAAAGGTCCCGATTGAGCTTGATTTTGAAGAGCTTGAAACCGGGGACTTTTCAAAAAAACCTGCACTTTATGAGATACTGAAAAGATTTGATTTGAATAAACTGATAGCAAGAATGGGCGCAGAGAAATCGGAAAAGCCAAAACAGACCGATTTTCTAAAGGACGCAACAACAGAATTTATAGATACAAAAAAAGCTATGACAGAGCTCGCAGACAAATTGCGCAAAAAAGGCGAAACCGCGTGTTTTTTTGAACTTTCGGAAAAAGTGCTGAAAATGGCCGCCTTTGCAATAGACAATTATGCGGCAGCGGTGGAAATAAATGACGAAACCAAGGATATAGCGCTTGACGTGATAAAGGACAGCAGCATAAAAAAGTACACCGTGAACATAAAGGATATGTATGTGTATTATGAGGTCGGCGGAGTGGTATATGATGCGGCAATAGCGGCATATCTTGTTAACCCGTCGCACACATCGTACGCACTTTCCGACCTTGCCTATGAATATTTGGGATATGAGGACGCGGCAGGAAGTCAGATTTCCCTTTTTGAAGAGGAAAATACCGCGGCAAAAAAGGCGCTTGCAATAATGCCGCTTGTAAAAATAACCGAGCAAAAACTTAAAGAAAACGGACAGGAGAAGCTCTATTATGATATAGAACTGCCTCTTTGCGAGGTTTTGGCGGATATGCAAAAACAGGGCGTGCTGATTGATAAGGAAAGACTTTTAGAGTTTTCGGATGAAATAGGTGCAAGAATTGACGAACTCACAAAACAAATTTTTGCTCTTTGTGACGGAGAGTTTAATATAAATTCGCCTAAACAACTGGCGGAAATTCTGTTTGAAAGGCTTGGTTTAAAACCGCTCAAAAAAACGAAGAGCGGATACTCCACAAATGCTGAGGTGCTTGAAAAACTGCGGGATAAGCACCCGATAATACCGCTTATTTTGGAGTACAGAACCTTAGCGAAACTTAAAAGCACCTACTGTGACGGGCTTGTAGCGGTTATAAATCCCGAAACGGGGCGTATTCATTCGGTGTTTAATCAGATGACAACGGTTACGGGGCGCATAAGTTCAACCGAACCTAATATGCAGAATATCCCCACAAGAACGGAGCTCGGCAGCTATATGCGGCGTATGTTTGTTGCAAAAGAGGGATATCTGCTTGAAGATGCGGACTATTCACAGATAGAACTGAGAGTCCTTGCGCATATCGCAGATGATAAAAATATGATTGATGCATTTCAAAAGGGCGAGGATATCCATAGAGTTACAGCCGCGCAGGTTTTGGGGATAAGCCCCGAGGCGGTAACGAAGGAGCAGAGAAGCAGTGCAAAAGCGGTAAATTTCGGCATTGTTTACGGCATTGGAGAGTACTCTCTTTCGCAGGATTTAAAAATTTCTGTGAAACAGGCAAAAGAGTATATTGAAAGCTACCTTGATAAGTATAGCGGTGTGCGGAATTATATGGAAAACATAAAAGAGCAGGCGCGCAGAAAAGGGTATGTGGAAACGCTTATGAAAAGAAGGCGGTATATACCCGAGATAACGTCATCAAATTTCAATACGCGGGCATTTGGCGAAAGAGTGGCGCTAAATACGCCCATTCAGGGGACGGCGGCAGATATAATCAAGCTCGCAATGGTGCGGATTTACCGCAGACTTAAAGAGGAAAGACTGAGCTCAAAACTTATTTTGCAGGTACACGATGAGCTTATAATAGAAACAGACCCAAAAGAGAAAGAACGGGTCAGGGAAATTTTAAAAACAGAGATGGAAAATGCGCTTAAATTGCGCGTTCCGCTCGTCTGCAATATGTCGGAGGGGAAAAGCTGGAATGACGCAAAATAGAAAAGTTGTGGGGATAACAGGAGCAAGCGGAGCGGGAAAAAGCCATATATCCAGGAAATTAAGGGAGTTAGGATATGTTGTAATAGACGCAGACAAAACTGCGCATAAAAGCATAAATAAAGACGCTTGCAAAAAGGAGCTTTGTGCAAGTTTTGGCGGCGATATCGTAAAGGACGGCGCTGTTGACAGAAAAAGACTTGCGGAAATTGTTTTTTCTAATCCCCAAAAACTTGCAAAGCTGAACGAAATCACACATAAGTATATATTATCGGATATTGCGGAGCAAATCGAAAAAGCCGAGGAAAAAACAGTTTTTGTGGACGGAGCGGTTTTAATCGAAAGCGGAATGAAATGCGATTTTATGATAGGCGTTATAGCAAATGAAAAAATCCGTATAAAGCGTATAGTAGACCGCGACGGGATAACGGAGGAAATGGCAGTAAATCGGATTTCGGCGCAAAAAGACGACGGATTTTATAAGAAAAACTGTGACCTTGTCGTCATAAACAACGGCGGAGAAATTGATATATCTGCCATATTAAAAAGGATTTGGGAATGAAAAAAATAATAAAAATTGTCTTTGCTCTGGCGGCGGTTGCTTTGCTTGTCGGTATTGGAGTGAGAGAAATATACGCAAGATTTCCGCTCAAGTACGGCGGATATATCGAAAAATATGCTGAAGAATATGGACTTGATAAGTTTATGGTTTCCGGCGTGATTTATGCGGAAAGCCGCTTTGATAATACAGCACATTCAGGACTTGCGAGGGGGCTTATGCAGCTTACCGACGCCACGGCGGACTGGGTTGCGGAAAAGCTCGGGATTGACTATGATTACGATATGGCGGAGGAGCCTGAAATAAATATAAAAATGGGATGTTATTATCTTTCCTGCCTGATTGAGAAGTATCATAATGAAGAAACGGCGCTTGCGGCGTATAACGCGGGTATGGGGAATGTATCAAAATGGCTTGCAGATGCGCGATACTCATCGGACGGGGAAGCGCTTTTTGATATGCCGTACGGCGAAACGAAAAAATATGTAAAAAGAGTTAAAATTTTTACATATATATATAAGAGGCTTTATGCCAAAAGGAGATAAATATGACAGAGATATTAAAAGCGGTAATTTTAGGGGTAATACAGGGGGTAACAGAATGGCTGCCCGTGTCGAGTACGGGGCATATGATACTTGCGGACGAGTTTATACATCTTTTGGGCGGAGCAAATAAAGACTTTGTCGACTTGTTTTTGGTGGTGATACAGTTCGGCTCGATATTGGCGGTTGTAACGCTGTATTTCCATAGACTGAACCCGTTTTCGCCCGTCAAAACGGAGGCGGAGAAAAAATCGACGTGGTCTATGTGGTTTAAAGTTCTCGCGGCGGAGATACCCGCGGCAATAGTCGGGCTTGCGTTTGATGATGCGATAGACGGCGCACTCTATAATTGGTACACCGTTGCGGCTATGCTTGCGCTTTACGGAGCGGCGTTTATAATTGTGGAAAAAAATCCGCGCGAGGCAAAAATCCTATCGGTGGACGAGGTTACATATAAAACGGCGCTTTTAATGGGCGTGTTCCAGATGCTCGCGCTAATTCCGGGGACGTCGCGTTCGGGCGCGACTATACTGGGCGCGGTGATGCTCGGCGCATCGAGGGAAACGGCGGCGGAATTTTCCTTTTTTCTGGCAATCCCCGTTATGTTTGGCGCGAGCCTTTTGAAACTTGTAAAATACGGGTTTGCCTTTACGGGTCAGGAATTCTGGCTGCTCGTAATCGGAATGGCGACGGCATATCTCGTATCCCTTGCCGCGATAAAATTCCTTATGGAATTTGTAAAAAAGCACAACTTCACGGCATTCGGCTGGTATAGGATAGTGCTTGCGGCGGTAGTTACGGCATACTTTTTGCTAAGATAAAAAATAGTATTGCATTTTTATAAAAAAAGTGGTATAGTATATCGGTAAACTTCTTGAATTTGACGGAGGAGAAAAGATATGAGTGAAAGACAAGCGCGGCAAAAGCGTAAAAACGCGCCGCAAACGGAAGTAAAAAAGCAAAAGGGCGCGTGGGTAATGAACACTGTGATAACAGTGATAGTTATTGCGTTTTTGTGCCTGGCAGGGTATGCGCTGAGGGACGACATAAAATCGATTTTGCCCGAAAGACCCGAAAAGGAGAAGACAGTTTCAGATTTGGCGAAAGAACGTGATATGAGCGTAGAAGACTTTTTGGCGGAGTATGGGCTGGACAGCGGAGAGGTCACGAAAAAGACGACCGAATCCGAGATTATGAGTAAGCTGACGGTTGCAAATTATGCAAAATATGAGGGCAAGACGGCGGACGAGCTTTTGGAGCAGTACGGGATTGAAACTGCGGACTATGATATGCTCTGGCAGGATGCGTATGAGCTTATGCCTATGTCAAAATATGCCGAAAGTATGGGAACGACCTTTGAAGACTTAAAAGAGCAGGCGGGACTGCCTGATGCGGTAACGGAAAAAACGACGCTTGCAGAGGTTCAGGAGATAATGTCAAAACAGGCAGAGGAAGAGAAAGCCGAAGACGCGGCAGAATAAAGAAAAAGGAGAAAAACGATGGACGAAAACAAGAATTTTGAAGAAAAAGCAGAGGAAATAGCAGAAGAGGCGCAAGAGGCGGTAGAGGAATTTGCCGAGGACGCGGCAGAAGCTGTGGAAGAGGCGGTTTCCGATGTTGCTGAAGATGTGTCCGAGTTTGCCGAGGAGGTGCTTGCAGCGCCCAAGAAAAACAAAGCGCCGATAGTAGCAATAATAGTTGCGGCGGTTATCGCTGTAGCGCTTTGCGTGCTGACGTTTATGGGCAAATTCCCTGCAATCTATAATAAGTATAATCATATGGGCTATATAAATATAACGGGCAGAACGATTGGGGATATAGCAAAAGATAATAATATGGAGCTTTCCGAGCTTTTGGAACAGTACGGCTTGCCTGCTGATATGCCTGCGAATACGCAGGAATCTGCGGCGTATTATATGATGCCCGTAAAGACGATAGCGCAGATGTACGGAATGACTTTTGAAGATATGAAAGAGCTTTTGGGCTTTGGCGATGAAATAACAGAGGATATGCCTTGGGGCATAGCCGAGGGCGAGGTAACGCTCGAGAAATATATCGGCGAGGAGAGCCTTGATAGTTTTAAAGAGCAGTACGGACTTGGCGATGAAGTAACTCTTGAAACGAAGTGGAAAGAGGTTCGCGATACGGTGGATAAAGAATCCAAGAAGAAGTATGACGAGCAGAAAGCGGAGCAGGAGGAGGCGGCAGACGAAACCACAGCCGAACCCGAGGAAGAAGTAACAGAGTCAGAGGAAACGGCGGAAGAAACAGCGGACGCAGAATAAATTGTAAAGGGGGACGGTGAAACACCTGTCCTCTTTTTATGAAGTCTTAAAAAGCCTCCCTTGCCTTAAAGGGAGGGGAACCGCTGTTTTCACTTTCACTTTAGCCTCCCTTGCCTTAAAGGGAGGGGGACCGCGTAAGCGGTGGAGGGATTTTATGAAATATTATGCAGTAAAAAACGGTCGGAAAACGGGCATATTTACCGATTGGGACAGTTGCCGCGCCCAGGTAGAGGGTTTTTCGGGAGCGGAATATAAATCCTTTGCGGAAAAAGAATTAGCAGAGGCGTACCTTTCGGGCAGGACGGCGGAAATTTCGCAGGTTACGGCGTATGTAGACGGCAGTTTTAATGTAAAAACGGGCGAGTATTCGTATGGCGCGGTAATTTTTGCTGACGGCGGAGTGCATAAATTCTGCGAAAAGTTTTCGGATAGGGAAATGGCGGAGATGCGCAATGTAGCAGGCGAGATAAAGGGCGCGGAATTTGTAATGCAATATTGCGTAGAAAGGGGCATAAACGCGGTAAAAATCGTGTATGACTATGTCGGTATAGAGGCTTGGGCAACGGGCAGGTGGAAGACAAATAAGACGGGTACGGCAAGGTATAAAGCGTACTATGACAGTGTAAAAAATAAAATAAGTGTGCAGTTTGAAAAGGTAAAAGGGCATTCTGGCGACGAGTATAACGATATGGCAGACGCTCTGGCAAAATCGGTGCTGGGAATAAAGTAAGAGCATATATAAACTTTCGCTTTAGCCTCCCTTGCCCTAAAGGGAGGGGGACCGCTGTTTTCACTTTCACTTTAGCCTCCCTTGCCCTAAAGGGAGGGGGACCGCGTAAGCGGTGGAGGGATATAATTCCTGCAAAACTGCTCGAAAAACCGCAAAAAAGGAATATGCCTGTGCAATATGCACAAAAAATTTTTCCAAATATCAATAAAATGCTGGTTGAAAAGAAAAAGCAAAAGATTTATACTAATAATGTATTAAAATACATAAAGTGTCGAGAGGTAGGATTAGTGCAGAAAATTACTGCAATTAGCCTATGGATAAAAGGATAGAAAACGCTTGATTTTCTCTCATAATCTAACCTGTATGACAGAAAATTTAAGAAAGGAGAGATTTCAAATGAAAAATCAAAAGAAAACGTTGGCAGTTGTTACGGCAATAGCAGCTCTAACAGCGTCTGTTCCTGCTTTTGCAGAGACAACAAAAGAGATGGAAAACGGTGCAAATATGGTAAGCAGTAACTTTGACGAAAAAACTTTCGAGGTTACCGCTACCGTTGATGAAGCCGACATAGACGGCGGTGAGATGTCTTTTGTTGTATTAGACTACGATGCTGATGAAAATAATGTTGCGGCGGAAGATATTCTTTTTATCGACCAGCACTCAAGTACCGAGGGAGCGACTTTTGCAGGAAAGATCAACCGCTATAATTTAGACGAACTGCCTGTAGGCGACTATAAGGTTAAGATCGGCTATAACAGCAAAGCGGCAGGAAAATTCACAATAGCCGTAGCCACCTTGCAAGTACAACCGGCAAGCACAGGAAAGACTATTGAATTTATATGGGGCGATATCACAGGCGATGATGCTGTTGACGGCGATGATGCTTTGGCGGCATTGTTAAAATACATAGGAAAGTCACCCGCGTATACTGTTAAAGGTGAGTCTATTGCAGTGGGTGCTACGGTTGAGGCTGTAATAGCGGCTGAATAGAAAAAAACGAGAAAAGAGGAGATATAAATGAAAAAAATCATTTCTTTGGTTTCTGCAGTTGCAATTGTTGCTGCGTGCTTTACATCTTTAACATTTGCTGCTGCAAAGCCAACTATGAAGATTGAGGCTGAAAAAGTTACTGATTTTAGTGGTAAACTTGCAGAATATGCTGATGCAGGAGAAGACGGATTTGAGGTTTGGTTGCTTAAGTTTATAGGAACAGGTATTGATTTGACAACAACTACATCAGGGACATTGAAGAAGCTTAATGGTGACAGCATTACAGGCTATGGTCTTAACTTTGATGCTGTATGCGACTTGGAAGTTGGAGACGCATGGAATGCTGAATATCTTACTGATTTGGTTGGCTCTCTACCTTCTGCCGAAGGTTGGACGGGAAACCATTATGGAGCGGCTGTTTCTGGCACAAATCCTATCTACCCAGCAAAAAAGACAGCCCATGACGGATCTCTTGATGAAGAAGTTGTTCTGTATCAGATGGTATTCTTAGTACAGCCAGACAGTCCTGCCGTTTTAACGTTTGGGGATTGTTACATTAACGTAGGAGACTTTGATGACAATAATTTAGATGAAACAGAATCAGCGGCATATAAAACATCAGATGGTTCATTGGTTCTTTCTACATCATCTATAACATTGCCGAAGCCTGATGATACAAAACCTGTTACAGGCGTAACGCTTGACAAGAGCGAGCTTAAGCTGAAAGTTGGCGGAACATATGATTTGGCAGAAACAGTTGAGCCAACAGAGGCTACAGACAAGAGTGTAACATATTCTTCAAGCAACCCAGCAGTTGCAACAGTTAATGAAACCACAGGTTTTGTAACAGCAGTTGCAGTAGGTACAGCTACTATCACAGTAACAACAAAAGACGGCAACAAGACAGCTGACTGTGCAGTTACAGTTTATAATGACGTAGCACCTAAAGCAGAAGACGCTAAGATAATAGACAGTACAATTGACGATCTTAAGGACGTAGACGGCAAAGACGTAACAATTGACCCATCAAGAAGTTACGGCGCTGCTAAGTTTGAAAATGTTGACTTAGGCGCGTATAATTACAAGATAGTTGCAACAGCTGCAGGCGGCAATGAGGAAGAGTTTGAAATTGCTGACGGTGACCTTGAAGTATCAGGTACAGCAAGCTTTATTGCGATTGTATGGAGTGCTAAACGCACAATTGCGAGCGTTGTATTGAGAGCATTTAATAACTAAGAAGTTGATTTTAAGAAAGGAAGTAGAATAGAATGAAAAAGTACAATAAACCTGTTGTTGAAATCAACGGCTTTGAAGTTGAAGATGTGATTACTGTAAGCAGTCTGTTTACAGGCTATGGAGAACAACAAAAA
>JAFZNF010000170.1 GCA_017553025.1 Clostridia bacterium
GTTAAAGGCTCGGGTACGATTATTGAAAAGATTAAAGAACGCCTCGGCATTGATGTAGGACAGTGCAGTGCTGACGGCAAATTCTCATTAAATGCAACACGCTGTATCGGCGCTTGCGGTCTTGCTCCCGTTATGACGGTCAATGACGCAGTTTTCGGACAGGTTACTCCTGCCGACCTTGACGATATTTTTGCAAAATATGAAGGATAAGAAGATACTTTTTTAAAAATTATAAAATAAAGATATATTAACGCTTTATCAGGAGGTTAACTTATGAAAAGTTTGGCAGAATTACAAGCACTTCGCGACCGCACACTGACCGAAATGAATATGCGAAAAGAACGCAAGGACGGCATACGCATTGTTGTCGGTATGGCTACCTGCGGTATCGCAGCAGGCGCGCGTCCCGTGCTTGAAGCATTAGAAAAAGAAGTAAAAGCTCATAATCTTGAAAATGTTATGGTTATGCAGACAGGCTGTATCGGTATGTGCCGCTTAGAGCCTATCGTTGAGGTCTATGAACCTAATAAGGAAAAGGTAACCTATGTTCATATGACTGCGGATAAGGTTTCCAAAATTGTAGAAGACCATATCATTAACGGCAATCCCGTTGCCGAATATTCCGTAGGCACAGATAAGGCAGGATCTGTTAACGATACTACCTTTTATGCAAAGCAAAAACGCGTTGCTCTGCGCAACTGCGGTGTTATAAACCCCGAAAATATTGACGAATATATTGCTGTTGACGGTTATCAGGCTTTAGCTAAGGCTTTAACTGAAATGTCCCGTGAAGAAGTAATCCAGACCATTAAGGATTCAGGGCTTCGCGGCAGAGGCGGCGGCGGTTTCCCGACAGGTATGAAATGGGATTTCACCTACAAAGCAGAGGGCGACCAGAAATATGTCTGCTGTAACGCTGACGAGGGCGACCCGGGCGCGTTTATGGACCGTTCCGTTTTGGAGGGCGACCCGCACGCAGTTATCGAGGCTATGGCAATAGCCGGATATGCGATAGGCGCAGACCAAGGTTATATCTATATCCGTGCAGAATATCCTATAGCTGTTGAAAGACTTAAAATCGCAATCGGCCAGGCAAGAGAATACGGTCTTTTAGGCAAGGATATATTAGGAACAGGCTTCAACTTTGATTTGGATATAAGATTGGGCGCAGGCGCATTCGTCTGCGGTGAAGAAACAGCACTTTTGACCTCTATTGAGGGTAAGCGCGGTGAGCCGAGACCCCGTCCGCCGTTCCCTGCAATAAAAGGTCTGTGGGGTAAACCAACCCTTTTAAATAACGTTGAAACCTATGCAAACGTTGCGCAAATCATACTAAAAGGCGCAGACTGGTTTGCGTCAATGGGTACCGAAAAGTCAAAAGGAACAAAAGTTTTCGCACTCGGCGGAAAAATCAATAATACCGGCTTGCTTGAAATTCCTATGGGAACAACCCTTCGTGAAATCATTGAGGAAATCGGCGGCGGTATACCAAACGGCAAAAAGTTTAAGGCAGATCAAACCGGCGGGCCTTCGGGCGGATGTATTCCTGCATCTTTAATTGATACACCTATCGATTATGATTCGCTTATGGCAATCGGCTCAATGATGGGTTCCGGCGGACTTATTGTTATGGACGAAGACAACTGTATGGTTGATATCGCTAAATTCTTCCTTGAATTTACGGTTGATGAATCCTGCGGAAAGTGCTCGCCTTGCAGAATAGGTACAAAGCGTCTTTTGGAAATCCTCACAAAGATTACCGACGGCAAAGGCACAATGGAAGACCTTGACAGGCTTGAAAATCTGTGCTATGCGATAAAGTCCTCCGCTCTTTGCGGACTCGGTCAGACAGCTCCAAATCCTGTGCTTTCAACTCTCCGTTACTTCAGAGATGAATATGAGGCACACGTAAGAGATAAAAAATGTCCCGCTCACGTATGTAAAGCGCTTGCTCAGTACAAAATAAATCCTGAAAAGTGTAAGGGCTGCAGTCTTTGTGCAAGACAATGTCCTGTCGGTGCAATTTCGGGCGAAATCAAGTCCCCGTTTGTTATCGACCAGGATAAATGTATTAAGTGCGGAGCCTGTCAGGCTGCTTGTAAATTCGGTGCAATAGATAAAGAATAGGAAAGGGATGATAAAGATGGTAAACTTGAAAATTAACGGTCAGGAAGTAAGCGTACCCGAGGGTACAACTATTCTTGAAGCGGCGCGTAGGGTTGGTATCAACATTCCTACCTTATGTTATCTTAAAGATTTAAACCAAATCGGCGCTTGCCGTATGTGTCTTGTTGAGGTAAAGGGCGCAAGAGCTTTGCAGGCTGCCTGTGTATATCCCGTTGCAGAGGGAATAGAGGTATTTACCAATACCGAAAAGGTAAGAAATGCCCGCAAAACAACTCTTGAACTTATCCTTTCAAATCACGAAAGAAAGTGCCTGACCTGTATAAGAAACAGAAATTGTGAACTTCAGGCACTCGCTGATGAGCTTGGCGTTGACGATATTCCGTATCAGGGCGAAAATGTAAAACACGAGATTGATAACAGCTCAACCTCGCTTGTCCGTGATAATAATAAGTGTGTGCTTTGCAGAAGATGTATTGCAGCTTGTGATAATCAGGAAATTTCGGTTATCTCTGCCGTTAACCGCGGCTTTAATACCGAAGTGCGTGCCGCATTTGAACAGCCGATGAAAGACGTTGCCTGTGTATTCTGCGGACAATGTATCGTTGCCTGTCCTGTAGGTGCGCTTTATGAAAATTCTCATATCCCGCGCGTGCAAGCAGCGCTTGATAATCCTGAAAAGCACGTTGTTGTGCAGACCGCACCTGCTGTAAGAGCAGCCTTGGGCGAAGAATTCGGTCTTCCTATGGGTACTCCCGTTACAGGAAAAATGGCTGCAGCTCTAAGACGTTTGGGTTTTGATAAGGTGTTTGATACCGATACTGCTGCAGACCTTACCATTATGGAAGAGGGAACGGAGTTTATCGAAAGATTTACAAAACAGGAAAAACTTCCGCTTATAACCTCCTGCTCACCAGGTTGGGTTAAGTTCTGTGAGCACTACTATCCTGAGTTTATAGATAATCTGTCAACCGCAAAATCTCCTATGGAGATGTTCGGTGCAGTTATTAAGTCATATTACGCTGAAAAGAACGGCATTGACAAGAAGAATATTTTCTCAGTTGCTGTTATGCCGTGTACCTCCAAAAAGTACGAAATCGCCAGAAGCGAACATTCCTCAAGCGGAAGTCAGGATATTGATGCATCTCTAACTACACGCGAGCTTGCAAGAATGATTAAGCAGGCAGGTATTGACTTTAATTCACTTCCTGATGAAGAGTTTGACCAGCCGTTCGGTATGGCAACAGGTGCAGGCGTTATCTTCGGTGCGACAGGCGGTGTTATGGAGGCTGCTATCCGTACAGTTTATGAGATTTTAGAGGGCAAGCCTTTAGAAAATCTTAATGTTACAGCTGTCCGCGGTTTAGAGGGCGTGAAAGAGGCTACTCTTAAGATTGCAGGCAAAGATGTGCGTGTTGCAGTTGCTCACGGCACAAAAAATGCACGCGCTATCCTTGAAAAGGTAAAAGCGGGCGAGCATTATGACTTTATTGAAATTATGGCGTGCCCGGGCGGTTGTATCCACGGCGGAGGTCAGCCGATAGTTGACTCTAAGACAAAGGCAACAACAAATGTTAAAGCCCTTCGTGCAAAGGCGCTTTACTCCGAGGACGAGGCATCAACGCTCCGTAAATTGCACGAGAACCCGTATGTTCAAAAGCTGTATGAAGAATATTTCGGCAAACCCTGTTCACACAAGGCTCACGAACTGCTTCATACAACCTATACAAAGCGCGACAAGTTCTAATTTAAAAGAAGAGTCTATTTTGCCTCTTCTTTTTTTGCTTCTTTTATTTTTGATACATATCCGTCACGGACTCCGCACCTTTTTATATGTATGCTTGTTGCTCCGAAAAATTCCGCAATTTCACGCATTATTATAATTCCTACAACAATATTGTCATACCTGTTCCGAAAAATCCTCCGCATAGTTTTTTCGTCTGTTTCATCAATAAAATTTATTATTTTTTCAATGTCGCAAATCTTTATAATGTCAACATTTTTTCCTTCTAAAAAGCGGTACAGTTTAAGCGCAGACTTTGCCGTTCCGCCCA
>JAFZNF010000016.1 GCA_017553025.1 Clostridia bacterium
ACAGATATATTATAGCACATATAAGTAGGAAAAGTAAAGTAAATACAAAAAAAAGGGAATTTTGCACAAAAAAACAGAGAAGCAAATGCTTCTCCTAAAAAAGATGCAAAATCAAACCGCACGGGTAACCTTGCCTGAACGCAGACAACGGGTACAAACGTTTATTGATTTTGTATTGCCGTTAACAATAGCTCTTACTTTTTTTACATTAGGTTTCCAAGCCTTGTTGGACCTTCTGTGCGAGTGGCTGACCTTAATTCCGAAAGTAACGCCCTTGCCGCAAATATCACATTTAGCCATATTCGGGTACCTCCTATCACGTGTGAAATATCAAAACACAGCAATTTTACCACATTTTTTTCAATATTGCAAGTGTTTTTGAAATTTTTTTTAAATTTATTTAATATGCATACTTTTTTAGTAAAAAAGATTGAAAATAATGGGATTTTAATATATAATAAAATTGTATAATTATATACATTTTACTTTCACGGAGGCAAGAATTATGAGTGATACCACCTTCAGCATACATCTTTCCAAGGTTATAGAGGATTTTTCCTTTGAAATGGTGTATGCGTCAAAAAATATTGATGATGTACTTATCAAAACGGCGGACGTCAACCGCCCTGCACTCCAGATAGCAGGCTTTTTTGACTATTTTGACAGTCACAGAATTCAAATTATGGGAAGGGTAGAAATAACGTATCTTGAGCAGTTTACAAGGGATAAAAGATATAAACTTCTTGAAAAACTTTTTTCTACAAAGTTTCCTGCACTCATAATTACACGTAATATGCAGATTTTTCCTGAGATGTTAGAGCTTGCGGAAAAATATGACCTTACGGTTGTGCGTACTGAGGAGTCTACATCAAGCCTTATGAGTGCGTTAATAAGCTACTTAAATGTCCAGATAGCACCGAGGCGGACAAGACACGGTGTTTTGGTTGAAGTTTACGGCGAGGGCGTTTTAATTATGGGCGAGAGCGGTGTAGGAAAGAGTGAAACTGCTATCGAGCTTGTTAAAAGAGGACACCGTCTGGTTGCTGATGACGCTGTTGAAATAAAGCGTGTATCGTCAAAAACCCTTGTAGGCTCATCACCTGATATTATAAGGCATTTTGTAGAGCTTCGCGGCATAGGCATTATTGATGTAAAAGAAATTTTCGGTATAGGCGCCGTAAAAGATACAGAAAATATAAATCTTGTAATACATTTAGAGCCTTGGATTGACGGCAAGCAATATGACAGACTGGGTATGATGGAGGAATATACCAACATAATGGGCATAAATGTTCCGAGTCTTACAATACCCGTAAAGCCTGGGCGAAATCTCGCAATAATAATAGAGGTTGCATCTATGAATAACCGCCAGAAACGTATGGGATATAATGCGGCAAAGGAGCTCAATAAAAGGCTTATGAATGAAATCAATAAGGAGTTAGAATGAAAATCATAAAAAATGAGCCGATGAAAAACCACACCTCGTTTAAAATCGGAGGTATAGCAGATGAATTTTGTACTGCATCAAGCAAAGAGGAGATAGCCGAGCTTATAAACTATGCTAATGAGAAGAGTATACCGTATTTCATTATGGGGAACGGGAGTAATATTTTAGTTTCCGATAAGGGAATACGAGGTCTTGTCATAAAAATTTCGGGAGATTTTTCGGGATATGAGATTTCGGGAAATGTAATAAAGGCCGAAAGCGGGGCACTATTATCAACAC
>JAFZNF010000171.1 GCA_017553025.1 Clostridia bacterium
CATATTGACAGCGCCATTTCTTTTTATATCAGCCAAAGCTTATGCATTTTTGGCGCCTTTTAGATTTGTCTTCCGCGCATCTCTTGCGGTTTTGCATTTTGTACCGTATGCAGTCCAGAAACTGCCTTTTTACTACATAACTCTTGCAACTCCGTCTGTTATAAAAATTATCCTTTACTGCCTGTTGTGGTGGATATTTATACGTGCGTTAGAAGGCAAATTTAACACCGCAAAGACAAAGTTTATAGCCTCGGCGGCTGCGGGACTTTTTATATGCATTGCCCTTGATTTTAGCATAAACTCGCTTAACATATATTTTGTAAACGTGGGTCAGGGCGATGCTGCCGTCTTGCATACAAGTTTGGGCGAAACGGTTATAATAGACGGCGGAGGCTCAAGCAATTACGAGAAAAACTACAATGTGGGCGAAAGCATTTTCCTGCCTTATCTCATATCCCACGGTTTTACTCATATAGATACCGCAATCGTTTCGCATTACCACAAGGACCATATAGAGGGCGTAATTGCCGCTGCGGAAAATCTCAAAATAAACACGCTCATTCTTCCCGATTTTATGCCTGAAAGCACATACCGCTTGAGGCTTGAAGAAATCGCAAGGCAAAAGAATATTAAAACCGAGTATCTGCACGCCGGCGACGAAATCCGTTTCCGTTCAGGACTGCGGCTTTATGTAATCGCGCCAAACGGTTTGGCAACCGATACCGAAAATGAAAACAACACTTCTTTTGTTATGAAAGTTTGCTACGGCGGTTTTACAGCATTGTTTACGGGCGATTTTGAGGACGAGGAAAACCTTTCGCCTCCGCAAAATATTGACCTGTTAAAAGTGGCGCATCACGGCTCAGAAGACGGGAACAGCAGGGATTTTATAAGAGCAGTAAATCCTCGGATTGCCGTCATAAGCGTAGGAAAAGGCAACCGTTACGGACTTCCTGACAGGACGGTAGTCACCGAATTTGACAATATGGGCGCAACCGTTCTCCGTACAGACCTTTTAGGGGATATACGCTGCAGGATTGACAAAAAAGGGAATATAAAATATAATTCATTATCGGGAGGGACTCAAAATGCCGCAAAAAGAAGATAATTTCCTCATACTGAAAAAACAACTAAAAAGCGGAAAAACAGGTAATTTGTACCTGTTTTTCGGCGAAGAAACCTTTATTAAGGACTCTTATGTAAAATATATGCAAAATCTTGTACCCGACGATGGTTTTTCCGATTTCAACAAGGTCTTTATCGACGGAAAAGATGCGGAGTTTGACAGAATAGATGACGCAATAGATTCATTCCCCGTTATGGCAGAAAGGAAAGTAATTGTCATAAAGGACAGCGGGATTTTCAAATCAAAAATTGCAGGCGGTGAAGAAGTGCGCAATTTTTGGCAGAAAAGACTTTATAATCTCCCTGATTTTGTTATACTTATCTTTGACGAGCAGGATATAGATAAGCGTTCAAGCCTTTATAAGCTCGTTTTAAAACAGGGGCTTCCCGTTGAGTTTTCCTATCTCAAAGATTATGAGCTTATAGCTTGGATTGTGCGTGAGGCACAGAAAAACGGAAAGAAAATATCAAAATCAACGGCAGAATATCTTTTGAGCCTTTGCGACCCTGGTATAAGCAACGTAAAGAATGAGCTTTTAAAGCTCTTTAATTACTGCGGTGACGAAATTTACCAAAGCGATGTTGAAAAGGTTGTTTCAAAACCTTTAAGCGTTGTGATTTTTGATATCACCGACGCCATTTTAAAAGGCGACCGCGACAGCGCTGTGAAAACTCTGTTAAAACTTCAGGAAAATAAGGTTTCAGCGTTTAATGTAATGTATCTTCTGTCCTCTAATTTTGATAAACTTCTGCGGTGTAAACTGCTTTTAAAGGAAAATGCTACTTATGATGCTATTGCCTCAAGGCTTAAGATTTCGCCATATGTCGCAAAAAAATACATCGCTGACTGCAAGGGTTTTTCGGAGGATTTCTTAATTGAGCGGATACGCAGAACCGCAGAATATGACTTCAAAATCAAGCAAGGACTTGTCGACGAGGGGACAGCGCTTATCACATATGTTACAGAAGCACTAAAATAGCACAGCTTTCGCTGTGCTATTTTAGTATAAGTTTTAGTCCTCTATTGCTTTTGTGATAACAACCTGTCTTGTTTCTTCTACCCAGTCGACTTCTGCGCCGAGATTTTCCGAAACGAACCTGAGTGGCAGGAATGTTCTGTCGCTTTCGATAAATGCAGGGCTGTCAAGTACAATTTCCTCGCCGTTTACAATGGCAACGCCTTTGTCAATTGTGATTTTAATCTCTGTATCATCGCTTGTTATTGTAACAATTTTGTTTTCGCCGTCCCAGCTGACTTCTGCGCCGAGCGCCTCTGCAATAAACCTTATCGGAAGCATTGTTCTGTCATTTCTTATAATCGGTGCAACGTCATTTGCTGTTTCCTCTCCGAATACTGTTGCATTTTTGTCGCCGATTGTAAGCGTCATTTGACGTATAGGGTCAATCTTCCAGCCTGCAAAAAGCGTTGTCGATGCTGTTACCTTTTCATCAGCAGAATATGCTTTTGTAAGCTCTTTATCAGAATACCAGCCGTCAAATATAAATCCTTTCTTTTGAGGCGTCTGTATTGTTCCGATTGCCTGACCTTGTTGTACGCTTATGTTTTTAAGCTCATCACCGCCGTTGGTGTCAAATTTTACAGTGTATGAGGTTGTTCCTCCACCGCCACCGCCTGAACTGTGATGAATAACAGGCTCGGTGTAGATTACATAATCGGAGAAGTGCGAAAGAGCTAATATTATAGTTTTTGTCGTATCGTCATATTCTGAAGGAACTGTTTCTATCGTTCCGTCATCTTTGATATATCCTGCAACAACATTTCCGTTAATTGCGGGCTTTTCATAATAGAGTGCAACTATCGCCGTTCCTTCGCCAAAGTCGGTAGTATTTGCATTTTCCAAGGAAAGGTCATAAACCTTTGCAGATTTACCGTTAAGTTCAGTTTGCTTGTCCCCGTCAAGGGCAGTATCTTCAAGCTCAGGATTAGCTATCTTTACCGATATATTGCCTGTTACATCTTCTGAAATTGCACTTAGGGCATCTTTATCGAATACAAGGATTACCTCTTTATTATTCTTGTCCGTTGCCTTAAAGCCATATCCTTTTTCTGCCGTTACCGCCTCTTGAAGAGCTGCAGCTGCAATTGATACTGCGCTGATATTTGCATCTTTTGTCAAGTCGAAAATGATATTTTCCTCGTCCTCGCCTATTGCAGAAATGTCTACGTTTGAAATTATGGCAGTGTCGCTTGTTTTAACAATATCTGCTGTTACACCCTCGGTTGTTTCGATATTTTCATTATCTACTTCATCAATTTCAGCATATGCGGTTATGCTCTC
>JAFZNF010000172.1 GCA_017553025.1 Clostridia bacterium
GCATCATTCCTTATCGCAAAATTATAGAGCGTCTTCATCTTCTGCTCATACTCAGGTCCGAGTATCCCGAGATTTTTTAAAGGCTCATATATTATATTCGCAACAGAATGCCGTCTTGCCGCATCAATCAGTATATCAACATTTATTTCTTTCGGCAGATTTTCGGGAATTCCTCCCGAAAATGCCGCTTTTATCAGCTTTATAAGGCAGGCGCAATATAAATCCAAATTCATAGTTAACCCTTTTCCAGCTCTTCCCTTATATAAGATAGCTCAAGCATTTTTTGCTTAACCTCGCTGACCGTCAGCAGTTTTGTGTTATCAGAATTAAACTCGGATAACTTTACCCTTTTTTCATCTCCTTCGATGAAATATTTATCGTAATTTAAGTCGCGCTTATCCGACGGAACACGGTAAAAATCACCCATATCAACCGCGCTTGCACATTCCTCGCCTGTCAGCAGGGTTTCATACATTTTTTCACCGTGGCGTATGCCGATTTTCTTAATCTTGTCTTTATCTGCGCCAAATAATTCGCAAACCGCTTCTGCCAAAACCTGAATTGTGCAGGCAGGAGCTTTCTGAATAAATAAATCCCCGTTTTCGCCGTTCTCAAATGCAAACAGAACCAAATCCACCGCTTCTTCAAGCGACATTATAAACCTTGTCATTTTAGGCTCTGTAACCGTTATATTGTTCCCTTTTCTAATCTGGTCAATCCAAAGCGGAATAACCGAGCCTCGGCTGCACATAACATTTCCGTATCTTGTGCAGCATATTTTTGTTTTGCCTGAATTTCTTGATTTTGCTACAGCCACCTTTTCTTCAAGCGCCTTGCTTATTCCCATAGCATTTATCGGATATGCCGCCTTATCGGTTGATAAGCATATTGCGGATTTAACACCTGCCTCAACGGCAGCTGTCAAAACATTATCCGTGCCGATAACATTGGTTTTTACTGCCTCCATAGGAAAAAATTCACACGACGGAACTTGTTTTAAAGCAGCGGCGTGAAAGATGTAATCCACTCCCACCATAGCACTCCTGCAGGACTGAAGCGAGCGAACATCTCCTATATAAAACTTTATTTTTTCGGAAACCTCAGGCATTTTTACCTGAAATTCGTGTCTCATATCATCTTGCTTTTTTTCGTCACGCGAAAAAATACGTATTTCCCCTATGTCTGTCTTTAAAAATCTGTTCAGCACAGCATTTCCGAATGAACCTGTACCGCCTGTTATCATCAATGTTTTTCCTGTAAACGCCGACATAATTTCCTCCTGTTTTATAATTGTATATTAAAAAATACTATCCTTTCAGATTTTCCTTATACCAGCTTATAGCCTCGCAGAGTCCTCTTTTAAAGTCATATTCGGGTGCATACCCCAAAAGCCTTTTCGCTTTTTCAATATCCGCATTGCTGTGCTTTATATCGCCCGCTCTTTCAGACCCGAAAATCGGCTCTATATCAACACCAAGTGCATCTTTTAACATATAATAACTATCAATCAGGTATTCTCTTCCGCCATACGCAATATTAAAAACCTCTCCGTCAGCATCACTTCCTGCAAGACAAGCCTTTAAATTTGCTTCAATTACATTTTCTATGTAGGTAAAATCACGGCTCTGCTTTCCGTCGCCATTGATTGTGGGGCATTCTCCTCGCATAAGCTGCATAATAAATTTAGGGATTACTGCGGCATATGCGCCATTTGGGTTCTGACGCCTTCCGAAAACATTAAAATACCTGAGTCCTATTGTGGGCAGGCAGTAATGCCTTGTATATTGCTTTGCCCACTCCTCATCACACCTTTTTGTAAGTGCATACGGGGAAAGCAAATTTCCCTCTCTTCCCTCGGTTTTTGGCAGATTAGGTTCATCCCCGTAAACTGAAGAGCTTGAGGCATATACAAACTTTTTTACGCCGTTTTGACGTGCTGCCTCAAGCATATTTAAAGTCCCTGAAATGTTATTTGCACAGTAGAAAAGAGGCATATCTATAGAGCGCGGAACACTTCCCCAAGCCGCCTGATTGAGCACATAATGAGCGCCCTCCGTTGCTTTTTTGCAGGTGTCAAAATCTTTTATGTCGCCCTCCATAAACTCATATTTGGGATTGTCGGCAAAAAGTCTGACATTTTCGATGCTTCCCGTTGATAAATCATCTAAACACCGAACCCTATAGCCAAGCGAGAGTATTGCCTCACATAGATTTGAGCCGATAAAACCTGCTCCGCCCGTCACTAAAAACAAAGTGTTTTCTTCAAATTTAAGATTTTTGTATCCCAATTTTACAATCTCCAATACTTATATCCAAGTGTCTGAATTTCTTGCTTGTCCTTTATTCCTTTTACATCTACTATAACTTTTCTTGCATTGTTCTCGTCTTTAAACATTTTTGCAATATCCCCGAGCGAAAGCTCCTTAAATTCCCTATGTGCAACTGCAATAATAACGCAGTCAAGATTTTTAAATTCACTAATAGGCAGTAAATCAACACCGTAAAATCTTTTGGCATCTTCTTTGCAGGCAACAGGGTCGCATACTATCGGGCTTATCCCGTATTCGCCAAGTTCGGTTATTATGTCAGCAACCTTTGAATTTCTGACATCAGGGCAATCCTCTTTAAAGGAAATTCCCAAAATTCCGATTTTTGACGATTTTATGGATTTCTTTACAGAAATCAGCTGTTTTACCGCCTGCTGGGCAACATATCTGCCCATATCGTCATTTATTCTTCTTCCCGACAGTATTACCTGTGAATGGTATCCAACCTGCTCTGCTCTGTATGTCAGATAATACGGGTCAATGCCTATACAATGTCCTCCTACAAGCCCTGGTTTAAATGGCAGAAAATTCCACTTTGTTTCCGCCGCCTCCAAAACTTCGAGGGTGTCAATACCTATTTTATTAAAGATAATAGAAAGCTCGTTCATAAATGCTATATTTATGTCGCGCTGGCTGTTTTCTATAACCTTTGCCGCCTCGGCGACCTTGATGGAGGATGCCTTATACACTCCTGCCTTTACAACAATCTTATAGATATTTGCAATTTCTTCAAGCGACTCTTTATCCATACCTGAAACAATTTTTTTAATCGTTTCCAGCCTGTGTTCTTTATCTCCGGGATTTATGCGTTCAGGAGAATATCCTACCTTGAAGTCAATCCCGCACTTTAGTCCTGACTCCTTTTCAATAATAGGAACACATATTTCCTCCGTTACCCCGGGATATACGGTCGATTCATAAACCACTATCGCACCCTTTTTAATGTTCCTTCCTACGGTTTCACTTGATGAAATAACAGGCTGCAGGTCTGGAGTGGTATCTTTGTTTATAGGTGTAGGAACTGCAACTATTATAAACCCTGCTTCTTTTAGTTTCTCTTCATCGCAGGTCCATTCCACGCTTGATGCAGCTATAGCATCATCGCCCACCTCGGCAGTAGGATCCTCACCCCTTTTATATGCATCTACCTTACTTCTATTAATGTCAAATCCAATAACATTTACATATTTCGCAAATCCTACGGCAATGGGCATACCAACATAGCCCAGTCCGACTACTGCTATTTTTTCATTTTTACTGATAATTTGTTCATAAAGTGACATATTAGTTGCCTCAGATTAATTATATTTTTTCTATTTCTTCCATATATGCATCTACTACAAACTTCCTGTCAAACTCATTTTCTGCCTTCTTTCTTCCGTTTTTGCCCATTTGTTCTCTCTCTGCCTGAGAAAGTGCTAAAAACTTTTCCATCGCAGCTGTAAGGCTTTCTGCTGACTTCGGCTCACAGCCAAAGCCTGTGACTCCCTCTTCAAAGGTTTCAATACAGCCGGGAACACGTGTTGTTATAACAGGTCTTCCTGTTGATGCAGATTCAATCATTACATTTGCAAGACCTTCGTGATATGAAGGAAGTACGCAGCAATGTGCATCTTTTATAAATGAATTTACTTCTTTTTGTCTGCCGTGATATCTTACAAATCCCTTTTTTTCAACATCGGCAAGTCTTTGCTCATAATCCTCTTCGCATATGCCTATTATATCAAGGGAAACATTTTTATGTTTTTTATGTATATTTTCTATTGCCTCTAAAAGCTCATCGATACCTTTGTCTTTCATTACTCTCCCAATAAATAGAAATCTGATGTTTTCATCATCTTTTGGATATTCTTCAAGCGGGTACGTATTCAGATTTACACCTGATCCGGGAATAAGTCTGTAATTATTCTTTACTATTTCCCATTCTTTAAACACTCTCTGATTTTCCTCATTTTGAAAGAAGACACATTTTGCGTCCGAAAGACCTATTCTATAGAGTTTTTTTGCCAATAAGCTCAAAATCCCTCCGTTTTCAATAGCCGTACCAAGTCCCGTCACATTTGCCATATACGGTACTTTTAGGTAACGGCACGCCATTCCTCCATAGACGTTTGGCTTTATCGTGTACGTCAAAACGACGTCAGGCTTCGTATTTTTAATCAGTTTTATATATCTTATTAACTGGCAAAAATCCCTGAAAGGATTCATTCCCCGTCTTTTAAATTCAAAATCTATGCACTCTAATCCCAAATCCCTCAAAGCCTCTATATATTCTCCGCAAGGCAGTGCCGCAATCACGCGGTTTTTCTTGCAAAGCTCGCATATCAGCTCTTTACGGAATTTATATAATCCCATATCAAGGTTTGTCAGTATCAATATCTTCATTTATTCTCGTCCAATCTTGCAGGGATTCCCTTATATATACCCATTTTTTCTATATTTTTTACTACAACCGCTCCTGCGCCTATAATACTGTTCCCGCATATACTTACGTTGTTTCTTACGGCTGCGCCGATACCTATATGGGCGCCCTTGCCGACTTTTACTGTACCGCCCAGCCTTGCACCTACCGATATATGTGCAAAATCATCTATCTCATTGTCGTGTTCTACCACCGATGCAGAATTAATTATTGTATGTCTGCCGATTTTTGCGTCTGCATTGATTACGGCATTAGGCATAACAACCGTCCCTTCACCGATTTTTGCAGAAGGCGAAATTACTGCGGAAGGATGGATTGCCGTATACCACTTGCACGGCAAATTGCTTATATGCTCCCTTATCTGCGGGTCGCCTATGCCGATTATGTAATATGCATCTGCAAATTTTACATAATCCGAAATTTTCCCAATAGTTTCCTTATTTCCGTCATCATCTAAAAATCCCAAAAAATTATCGCCGTATGCTGTCACAATGTCCGCAATAACCTTGCCGTGACCGCCCGCACCAATTACGATTACATCTTTAACCAATTTCAACATCTCCCTATTGGGTCTTAGTACCTGCAAATTCCTCCATAGTTGCCTCACCCTGCTGGCTTATGCCCTCACTTTTTACAAAGGCTTTCCATACAGTCAGCACAACTATTTTTACATCAAGCAAAAAACTCACTTTCTTCGTATATTCTACATCAAAAGCAAATTTTTCTTCCCAGGAAATACCGTTTCTGCCGTTTATCTGTGCCAAGCCCGAAAGTCCCGGTCTTACATCGTGACGATGCCTCTGCTCCTCGCTATAAAGAGGCAGATATTTTACCAGAAGCGGTCTTGGACCTACTATGCTCATATCACCTTTTAATATGTTAAATGCCTCAGGCAGTTCATCAAGCGATGTTTTCCTTAAAAATCTGCCGTATCTGTTAAGCCTAACACTGTCAGGCAGCAAATTCCCATAAGCATCCCTTGTGTTATCCATTGTTCTGAATTTGATAAGATTAAAAACCTTTTCATTTTTCCCGGGCCTTGGCTGCAAAAAAAACGGATTTCCTTTCATCGCTATCGCGCCCAAAACAGTAAGAATCAGATAAAGCCACGAAAAAACCGTAATCGCCGCCAAGGCGCAGAATATGTCCAGCAAGCGCTTGACATAATTTTTATAAATCATATAAAACAAGTCCTTACCGCTTTAATAATTATATCCTGCTCCTCTTTTGTCATCTTGTTGTCACTCGGAAGACAAAGACCTCTTTCAAATATATCCATACCGACGTCAACCGTTTCCTCTGCCGAAACAAACGGATTGTTTTTGTAAATCGGCTGCAAATGCATAGGTTTCCATATTGGTCTGCATTCCGCGTTCAGTTTATCCAGCGTTTCCTGAATGTGTGCGGGACAGGTTTTCCCCTTTTCCTTTTTATAGTGAGCTTCATTGTCAGAGCGCACCTGTTTACACATAGCATTTTTGTCAATCAAAATACAGGAAAGCCAGAAATTGGGTTCACAAGTGTCTTCATCGTAAGGGTTCATTGTAATCGGCAAATCAGCAAAACCCTCTTTATAGCGCATATATATCGCCTTTTTTGCTTCTATGTGTTCCCTGAGATGCGGCAGCTGACCTCTTACGACGCCTGCAACCACATTGCTCATACGGTAATTGTATCCCATCTCTTTATGCTGGTACCACGGAGCATTTTCACGGCTTTGTGTTGACCATTTACGCGCTTTATCTGCAGCCCCCTTATCGTCAGTTAAAAGCATACCTCCCGACGAACCCGTTATTATCTTGTTTCCGTTAAAACTTATGGCGCTGTATGCGCCGAATGTTCCCGTCTGCCTGCCTTTATATGTTGCTCCTAAAGATTCTGCCGCATCTTCTATTAAGACGGCATTATGCTCTTTGCATATATTTACAATTTCGTCCATTTTAGCCGGGGTTCCGTAAAGATTGGCGACTACAACAACCTTTGTGTTCGGATAAAGTCGAAATGCTTTTCGGAGTGCTACAGGATCCATATTCCAGGTATCACGCTCCGTATCAATAAAAACAGGAATGCCGCCCTCATATACGATTGGGTTTACTGTTGCGGCAAAAGTCATATCGCTTGCAAAAACAAAATCACCTTTTTTTACATCAGCAAGCTTCATACAAAGGTGCAATGCTGCCGTTCCGCAGGAAAGCGCAACTGCATATTTTACACCTATTTTCTCCGCAACATCTTTTTCAATTTCATTAATGTTTTTTCCTGCCGTAGACATCCAGTTCGTATTAAATGCCTCAGACATATACTCCAGTTCTTCACCGTGCATAGTCGGTGAAGAAAGATAAATTTTTCTTTCAAACGGTTTAATATCCATACAGTTATACCCCTATCAGATTACACTATCCCAATCTAATTCATTATATCTTAATCCAGCTATTTTGTCAATACAAAATTATAAATGTATGTAACTTGGGCAAAAAGCTATTATAAAAAAATTGGAAAAATATTTTAGTAATAATTTATGAGTTATATCAAAAAATAAGCCTGTAATCGTTTTAGTTGCGATTACTTTATATAAAAAATATGGAGGAAGAAAACTATGTCAAGATCAAAGATCAATGTGCCTGAAGCAAAACAGGCTATGGACAACTTCAAAATGGAAGCTGCACGCGAAGTAGGCGTAGATTTGAAGCAAGGCTACAATGGCGACTTAACTTCAAGACAAGCAGGTTCTGTAGGCGGTCAAATGGTCAAGAAGATGATTGAGGATTACGAAAACAAGATTAAATAACAATGGTTAAAGTAATCCCTTTGTTTTCTATTTTAAATGATGATTTTAAAATTGAAAAGGGCAGGATTTTTCCTGTACCAGACATTTATTCTGGTACTTCTATGAATTTGGGCATAGCTCAAGCACCGTTTTTCATTATATTTTCTGATAAAAATCAGTAAATAGTCATCATTTATGAAAACAAAAAAAGAGGCGGAGGCTTTTGGAAAATTCCTTGAGCCTCCGCTGTCTTTTTTTACAAAAACATTTGATTTTCCTCTCATTTTATGATAGTATTACGCTGTATTTAGTAAAGAAGGTAAATAAAATGTTTAACCGATTTATATCTTATTATAAA
>JAFZNF010000173.1 GCA_017553025.1 Clostridia bacterium
AATTATATTCGGTTTTAAAGGATTTACACGGTCTATACCGTTAGGTATTAAAACTGCATCGCAGTTATATTTATCTTTAAAATACTTTTTTACATTTTCGGAAAGGACAATAACCTTATCGGCATATTTTGCTGCCATTTTCTCTCCAAATAAAAGATATTTTGTTGCAAAACCGCCCCATTTGCTTCTTTGCCAGTCAAGCCCGTGAATGGTTGCGACCGTTTTTTTGCCGAACAGCTTTGCAAGCGGAATCATTGCACAAGGACCTTCTGCGTGATAGTGAACAATATCGTATTTTGTAAATATGCATCTTATGGTTGCAAAAAGGGAATAGAGCATTGCGTGCAGAGCAGGCACATTAAAAGTCGGTATTTCTATTATTCGTGCTCCGTTATATTCACTGAGTTTTTTCTCTCCGCTAAAGCGGTTATATATATCGACCTTATGACCGAGATGCGCCATTCTTTTCGAGAGCTCCTCGACAACAACCTCCACTCCGCCGCTTCGGGACGGAATGCGCTTGTGTCCTATCATTGCTATTTTCATATGGTTTTCTCCTTTAACTTTGCTGTCCTTTATAGTATTCCTTATACCATACTGCAAAATTGTGCAGTCCCTCTTTAATAGTTATCCTCGGGCGAAATCCGTAATCTTTTTCAAGAGCGCTGCTGTCTGCATATGTTACAGGCACATCACCCGCCTGCATACCGACTAATTCGCGGTGAGACGCAAAATCGTAGTCCTTTGGCAGAATTTCGGCATCTACCAGTTCATTTTGGAGAACATCAATGTAATCAAGCAGATTTTCAGGAGTGCCTCCTCCGATATTATATATAGCATAGGGAGGCAGGGGAAGCCCGTCTTCGCCTGTTTTCTTTTCGGGTGCGCCTTTTATAACACGGAAAACACCCTCGATAATATCATCAATATATGTAAAATCCCTTTTGCAGTTGCCGTAATTGAATATCTTGATTTTTCCGCCCTCTGTTAGTTTTTTTGTTGCAGAAAAATAGAACATATCAGGTCTTCCGCAAGGCCCATAAACGGTAAAAAATCTGAGCCCTGTTGTCGGAATGTTGTAAAGTTTTGAATAACAATGCGCGATAAGCTCATTTGACTTTTTTGTCGCCGCATAAAGAGAAACAGGGTTATCCACCTTATCATCAACGGAAAAAGGCACTTTTTTGTTTCCGCCGTAAACGGAGGAGCTTGAAGCATAAACCAAATGCTCTGGCATATAGCTTCTGCAAGCCTCTAAAATGTTATAAAATCCGATTATGTTAGACTCTATATAAACATCAGGATTTTCTATCGAATATCTCACGCCTGCCTGAGCGGCAAGATTTACGACAATATCGGGGCGATATTCTTCAAATATGTTGCTTATAAGCGCCTTATCTGCGATATTGCCCTTTATAAAAATATGCTTTACAGGCGATTTTTTTGCAAAATCTTCAATAAGCGAAAGACGATATTCTTTCAGTCCTACATCATAGTAGCTGTTCATATTATCAAGGCTTATTATAGTGCCAGAGGTCATTTCCTTTAAAAGGCGCAGAACAAGATTTGCTCCTATAAATCCGGGGGAGCCTGTTACTAAAACTGTTTTTCCGTTAAGTTCAATACCAACCTTGCCCATACTTAATCCCTCCTGAAGATATCTCTTGTATATACCTTTTCCGAAACATCATCAAGTACGCTGTCGTAACGGTTTGCAACTATGCAGCCGCACATTTCTTTGAATTTTTCAAGATTATTTACAACAAGACTTCCGAAAAATGTCGAGCCGTCAGGAAGTGTGGGCTCATATATAACAACATTAGCACCCTTTGCCTTTATCCGTTTCATAACGCCTTGAATTGAAGACTGGCGGAAATTGTCTGAATTTGACTTCATAGTAAGACGGAATACACCGACTGTAACTTCCTTTTGGTGACTCTCGGTAGCTGCGTTATAATTTTCGCTGCTTGCATAAGTCCCTGCAATTTCCAAAACACGGTCTGCAATAAAATCCTTTCTTGTGCGATTACTTTCCACAATGGAATGGATAAGATTTTGAGGAACATCTTTGTAGTTTGCTAAAAGCTGTTTTGTGTCTTTAGGCAGACAGTAACCGCCGTAACCAAAAGAGGGGTTATTGTAAAAATTGCCGACACGCGGGTCAAGACATACGCCTTTTATAATATCCGCCGTATCAAGATTTTTCATTTCCGCATATGTATCAAGCTCATTGAAGAAGGAAACGCGCAAGGCAAGATATGTATTTACAAAAAGCTTTGTGGCCTCTGCCTCGGTATAACCGACAAAAAGAGTATCGACAGGACTTTTGATTGCGCCGTCTCTCAAAAGCTCAGCAAATATGCGCGCTGATTTTTCGGTATTTTTATCACAGCCGACAATAATACGGCTTGGATAGAGATTGTCATAAAGTGCCTTTGACTCAC
>JAFZNF010000174.1 GCA_017553025.1 Clostridia bacterium
AAACGGCATTTTTGCCGTATTTTTGTTGTTTTTATCAGTTAACCTCGGTTAAGTGCATTTTTAGCAGCTATCGCCGCGCCGATTATCCCTGCATCTCCGAAAAGTTTCGCAATTTCAATTTTCGCCTTAGGCATATACCTGTTATAGTCATCTCTCTCTACCAATGCACGTACGGGATTTAAAAGATAATCGCCCTCTTTTGATATACTTCCGCCTATTACAAGTTTCTCAGGCTGGAAAATATTTACAAGATTTGTAATCCCTTCTGCTATGTACTCAAAATATTTTTCTACAACCTTCTTAGCGTATTCATCACCCTGTTTTGCCGCCAAAAATGATGTGAGTCCGCTGACTTTTCCCTCTTTTTCGGCAAAGCTGTGCATAAGACTGTCCTTATGTTCCTGCATCGCCTTCTTTGTCTGACGTATAAGCGCCGTGACAGACGCATATGCCTCCCAACAGCCCTTTCTTCCGCAGGTACACTTTTCTCCGCCCGTATGTATTACGGTATGTCCAAGCTCTGCGCCGACTCCGTTAAAGCCTCTGAAAATCTCGCCGTTTATTATGACGCCTCCTCCGACACCTGTGCCGAGCGTAACAAAAACAAAGCTCTTGCTTCCCTTTGCGTTTATTTCATACTCGCCCAAAGCCGCAGCATTTGCATCATTTTCAAGAAAAACAGGGATATCCAGAAGTTTTTTGAATTCACTTGCGATATCAGCGTGACACATATTCAGGTTATTCGAATATTCGCAAACTCCTCTTTCGCTGTCAATAGAACCGGGACAGCCGATACCTACCCCGCGTATACTGCCTATGGGCAAATCCGCATCGTCTGCAAGCTCTTTTACCAACTCTGCCATATCTTTGACGATTTCGCGGAAATCTCTGTCCGCGTTTGTGGGAACAGACCTGCCAATTATCATCTTCCCGTTTTCATCAACTATTCCTGCCGCAATATTTGTTCCGCCTAAATCAATACCAACATAATACATAGAAATCTCCTATATTTTTACACTGACAGTTTTTTGATAAGTCCCATAAGCTCCGGTGAAAGTTCCTTCTTCATTTTAAGACCTTCTTCAATATCGACAGCTGTAACTTTGCCGTTTTGCATACAAACTATGCGGTTTTGCTTGCCGTCAAGCAAAAGTTCCACGCACCTACAACCCATTAAGCTCGCAATTACTCGGTCATATGCTGTCGGTGAGCCGCCCCTTTGAATATGTCCTAAAATGGTTGCCCTTGACTCCATTCCTGTTTCTTTTTCAATTCTGCGTGCCATTTCTTCGGAACCGCCGATACCTTCTGCGACTATTACTATACAATGTCTTTTCCCTCTTTTTATACTCTTTTTAATTACATTTATGACATCGCGTTCAAAATCAAATTCAAATTCGGGAACTAATACAATCTCTGCACCGCAGGCAATACCTGCTTCAACTGCGATATATCCCGCGTGTCTGCCCATTACCTCAACAACCGAGCATCTTTCGTGGCTTGAAGAGGTATCCCGCAGCTTATCAACCGCGGAAATTACGGTATTTAAACAGGTATTATACCCGATTGTATATTCACTGCAGTTTATATCGTTATCTATTGTTCCAGGCATAGCTATTGTGGGAAGTCCCATATGGCACAAATCTCTTGCCCCTCTGAAAGAACCGTCTCCGCCTATTACCACAAGACCGTCAAGCCCGGCTTTTTTTGCTTGCTCTACACCCTTTTTTACGCCCTCTTCCGACTTAAATTCAAGGCATCTCGCAGTCTGAAGAATGGTTCCGCCCTTTTGCAGAATTTCACCCACGCTTCTCGCATTCATATGCTCAATATCGCCGTTAATAAGACCGTTATAGCCCTTTTTAACACCATAAACCTTTATTCCGTTATAAATCCCGCATCTGACAACAGAGCGGATTGCCGCATTCATACCGGGTGCGTCGCCGCCGCTTGTCAATACGCCTATTTTTTTAATTTCATTTTCCATTTTTCTAACTGTCCTTTCGTAAAGTGGCTGATGTCAAACCCGTGCCGTTAAATCTCCATATCTATTATTGCATTGTGCGCAAGGGAAACTTCACAGGAAGGTACTAAAAGTTCAAAAAAATCCTCCCGTTTTCTCGTCGCAGAAATTACAGAATTCTCACGCAATGCGGTCCTAAGGCGCGCAATATCGTCTGCATCTTTTGACATATAAACTACTGTCCACATAATCTATTCGCCTTCTCCTGACTTAATGCTGCCGTGCTTTGTTAAAATCTCCGCTTTTCCGTTTATCTTGATTGCAGAGGTGGTTTGGGTAAACTGCGCAATATACACCTCGCCCTTGTCGAGCTTTTCGGTGTGGTGAAATTTTGTATTCTGTCCTCTTGTAAGCCCCATAATATTCACGCCGTCCTCAAGCGCTTTTACCACGATGTAATCATTTAAAGCCATACTCTCATCTATCATAACTCTATACTCCTCTCCTACCGAATTGACATTTTAGCACTTTTCTTCATAGAATTCAATAATTTTTTTCAAATTTTGCCCATTTTAACATTATTTTCCCCAAAAATTGCCGAAATATTGTCAATAACACCGCTTTTTTCGTCAATATGGCAATCTTTCGGTGCGTACAATTTCTTTTTTGTATCGCTTATGTAAAAGCAAACGGGTGTTTCCCCGCTATAAGTGCGGAGCAGTTCTGCCGTCATTTTCAAAACGGTATCGTCATATGTTCCCATTCTTATAAACAGAGTACGCCTGCCCTTTTCATAAGGTTCCTGATTATTAGCATTTTCTTTTTTGTCTGACTTAATCCCGTCTAAAGCCGCCGCCGTTTCGCACAGGATTTTCGGTTCTTCATCTTCTCTAATGCTTACCCGTCCCTCTATTAAAACAGCATTGCCCTCCGATAAGACGGCGCCGAATTTCTGGAGAATTTTGGGGAATACTATTATTTCTACCGTCCCGTACAAATCCTCAAGCCTCAAAAAAGCCATCTGCGTATTATTTTTAGTAATTTTATTCTTCCTGTTTGCAATTATTCCGCAGATTTTTACAATCTGATTGTCACGCACACCGCCTGCAACCTCTTTTATATTTCCAAATTCGTCCTTTTCAACAGATGACATAATCTTATATGTAGTAATATCCGTAAGAGCTTTAACCTTATCCTCATATTCTTCCATCGGATGACCTGAAAAGTACATTCCGCAAGACTCTTTTTCAAGTGCCAAAAGCTCATTTTTCGGATATTCCGCGATGTCAGGA